>NZ_CAXAXY010000043.1:0-23257 GCF_963972885.1 uncultured Pelagibacterium sp.
CTCAGCGGTGGCCGGGTCGGCAGCGGGCATTGGTTGAGCCGGCGTCGTTTCGGCCGGCACCTTGGGCGTGCGGCGCAGGCGATAGCCCAGGGATTTCAGAATCGAGGCGAAGTCTTCGCCGGCGCAGCCCAGGAGAGAGGTCATCTCGACGGTGACGCGGAAACCATTGGCCTCGGCTGCCCCTTCGGGCGGCGGGGTGTCGACGGGGCGGTTGGCGTCATAGGCGACGAGCGGGCGGATGATGTCGGCCAGGCGCTCGAGGATATCGACGCGCACGATGCGTTCACCGGCGACCTTGAAGCCGGCAACTTCGTAAAGGCGGCGGTCGAAAGTGGGGTCGATGGGAAAGGAGGTGCGGCCAGACAAAATGATATGGGGCAATTCGGAAATGCCCGGCTGACGGACGCCGCCATGCTTGAGACCCCACAGGATCAGCGCCAGTTCGCGCGGCGCGGGCTTGAGGGTCAACGGCAGGTAGATGTGGTGGGCACCGAATTTCACGCCGAGCTTGCGCAGCTTGGCGCGGGTGTCCTGATCGAGCGCCTTGACCTCTTCGGCGATTTCGGGCCGGGCGATGATGCCCAGGTTTTCGGCCAGCCGGAAAGCGATGCCGCGGGCGGCGCCTTCGAGTTCAGCCGGCTCGAGCAGGGTGATGACCTGTTCGAGCTGGGTGTTGATATGATGGCGCAGCCAGAGCGAAAGGCGATCATCGACCTTTTCGAGATCGGGGCCTGAAAGGCTCTCGTCGGCCAAAATGATGATGCGGGGGGCAAAAAGGGTGGCGCCTTCGGCCAGCTCGGCCACCACTTCACCACGCCAGCGGATCACGCCGTCGGTAGCGAGGACGAATTCCTCATTGGGCGCGCCGGCCAGACGGTCCGCGCGTTTGGCGATTTCGGGGGCGACAACCGAGGTGGCCGCGGAGCGCAGGTTTTTCGAATCGGCCTCGCCGTCGATGCGCGAGAGCGTGAATCGGAACCCTTCGATCGTGCCGATGATGTGGCCTTCGATCGCGAGTTCGCCGTTTTCGGTGATTTCTGGTGATACCATCTGCTTGTCTCTAAGATGACGCATCAGCACACTGGTCCGCCGGTCGACGAAACGCTGGATCAGCCTTTCGTGCAGGGCGTCGGACAAAGCGTCCTCGATCGCTCGGGTCGTTTTCTGCCAGTGCGTGGGGTCTTCCAGCCAGTTCCTGCGGTTAGAAATGAAAGTCCAGGTCCGAATCTGGCGGATCCGGTTGGACAGCGTATCGATGTCGCCAACCGTATTGTCGCAGAACCGGACCTGCTCGGCAATCCAGTCAGCGTCTATCCTTCCTGCTAATGCAAGGCCGGAAAAGATTCGGGTGACGATTTCGCCATGGGCGGCGGGGGAAATGTCGCGGAAATCGGGGATCTGGCAACAGGCCCAGGCCAATTCGGTGCGTTCGCGGGAATTGGCCAGTTGGCCTTCCTCGCGGCGCAGGAGAAATTCGAGGGCCCGCTGGTCGGTGGCGACGGGCACGCGGGTGAGAGCCGGGTGTTCGGGCGTGACCTCGAGGCTGGCGTGCAGGGCGGTCAGCGAGGAAAAATCAAGGTCGCGGTTGCGCCACTGGAGCTGTTTGACGGGCGCGAAGTCATGGGCTTCGAGGGCGGCAATGGTTTCCTCGTCAAAGGGATCGGTGCCGCCGGTGACGCCAAAGGTGCCGTCGCGCATATGGCGTCCGGCGCGGCCGGCGATCTGGCCGATTTCGGCGGGGGTCAAGGGGCGGAACTGGCGGCCGTCATATTTGGAATCGGAGGCAAAGGCGACGTGGGTGACGTCGAGATTGAGCCCCATGCCGATGGCGTCGGTGGCGACGAGAAATTCGACATCGCCGTTCTGGAACAAGTCGACCTGGGCGTTGCGGGTGCGCGGGGAGAGCGAGCCCATGACCACAGCAGCCCCGCCCCGTTCGCGGCGCAGCAATTCGGCAATGGCGTAAACTTCCGAAGCGGAAAAGGCGACGATGGCCGAGCGGCGCGGCAGGCGCGAAATCTTACGCGACCCGGCCCAGCTCAGCTGGGAAAAGCGGGGGCGGAAGGTGATGTCGGCATGGGGCAAAAGGCGCCGGATGACCGGCTCCATGGTCTGGGCGCCCAACAGCAGGGTTTCGGCGCGGCCGCGGGCGTGCAGCAGGCGGTCGGTAAAGACGTGGCCGCGATCGAAATCGATTGCGGTCTGTATTTCGTCGATGGCGAGGAAATCGGCCATCATGTCGGTGGGCATGGCCTCGACAGTGGCCACCCAATAGCGGGCGGCCTTTGGCACGATGCGCTCTTCGCCGGTGACCAGGGCCACCGCCGATTCGCCGACCCGTTCGACGACCCGGTTATAGACCTCGCGGGCCAGAAGGCGCAGCGGCAGGCCGATAACGCCCGAGCGATAGGCCAGCATGCGCTCGATGGCATAGTGGGTTTTGCCCGTATTGGTGGGGCCGAGCACGGCCTTTACGGCCTGGGATGGTGTTGTGGTCATCGGCTCTGGGAAAGGGCAAGGGTAAAGGCTTTTGCCCCGCAAGGTGGTGTATCAAAGCGGGAAAGGCAATGGCCGGTGGGCGGGCAAACTTAACAATTTGAACGAAAACGGAACAAACGCGAACCGAATCGGGGAGCGGGTCCGAATCCTGATTTGTTCCCTACAGCATGTGGTGGTGGGGTGGAGCGGTGGGCCACTAAAGCAGCGTCGGGCGCCGTCACGCGGGCGAAAAAGGCGTCAAAACCGTTCATCTTGGTTGCCATCTGGTTAACGGGCGGGGAATCGGGGCAAGTGCTGATGAAGCGTTAAGACGATTTTTTTATCCGCTCGATGCGGATAAAGGGGCGATGGCCCGGTTGCCGGGGTAAAAATTCTTTCATTTTGACGAAAAAGATTTTGACCGTCCCGGAATGGGACGTCGGCGATATTGCGGCGGAGTGGACATGAGCGAGAAATTTGTGGTGATTTCGGGCTGTTCGGGCGGAGGCAAGTCCACGCTGCTGGCCGAACTGGACGCGCGGGGCTTTGCGACCGTCGAGGAACCTGGCCGCCGGATCGTGGCCCAGGAGATGGCCGGTGCGGGGCTGGCGCTGCCGTGGATCGACATGGCGGCGTTTGCGCGGCGGGCCATGGCGGTGGCGCTGGAGGACCGGGCGCGGGCCGGGGATCTTGAGGGCTGGGTGTTTTTCGACAGAGGACTGGTCGATGCGGCCGTGGCGCTCGAATCGGTGGATGGGGGCGAACTGGACCGGAGCGTATTGGAGGCGCAACGCTACAATCGAACGGTGTTTCTGACGCCGCCCTGGCGCGAGATCTATGTGACCGATCCCGAACGGCAGCATGGTTTTGAGGAAGCGGTTGCCGAGTATGACCGGCTGGAGCGGGCGTATCCGGCGCTGGGCTATGAGGTTGTCGTACTTCCCAGGATCGGCGTTTCCGAGCGTGTGAACTTTGTGCTGGCGCGGTTGGAAAACCTACCGGACGCATGATTGCAAATAAATGTTTGCAAAATAATCTTTGCGATTATAGCCTGGTGGCGATTGATGCCATCGAGGTTTTCCAATGCGTGAGATTTCCAGAATCGTACCCGATTCCAGAGCGCTCAAGGCGCTGACCCATCCCGAGCGGCTGAAAATGCTGGGCATATTGCGCATGGAGGGGCCGCAGACGGCCACCACGCTGGCCGAGCGGCTTGGGCTCAATTCGGGGGCGACCAGCTATCATTTGCGGCAATTGGCCGAGCACGGGTTCATCGCGGCCGATGAGGCGCGCGGCAATCGGCGCGACCGCTGGTGGACGGCGCAGCATGAGGCGACGGTGCTCGAGCTGGCCGAGGCCGAGCCGGGCGAGGCGTTCGACGCCAGCATGGCGATGATGCAATCGGTGGTCAGCCACCATGCAGCGGCGATGCAGCGGGCCCATGAGGGGTTTGCCGATCTGCCCCACGACTGGAAGAAGGCACAGACCTTTTCCGATTACACAATTGCCATGTCGCCCGAGGCGGCCAGGGCGCTGATGGATGAGATCCAAGCGCTGTTGGCGCGGCACAAGGCCCAGGCTCCGGCGCCGGGCGAAGACTTGCCCGAGGGCTGGCGAGCGTTCACCGTTCATCTGCACGGCTTTCCCTATCGCCCTTTCGGCAAGGGAGAGGACAAATGAGCGGGCGTCGCGATTTTTTTGCGCTTGTGGTGGCGCAGACCTTTTCGATTTCGGGCACACGGCTGTCTGTGATCGCCATTCCCTGGCTGGTGCTGACGGTAACGGGCGATCCTTTGCTGACCGGGCTCGTGGTGTTTGCCGAAATGGCGCCCTATGTGCTGGCCAAGGCGCTGGGCGGTCCCTTGATCGACAGGGTCGGACCGCGGCGGGTTTCGGTTCTTGGGGATTTTTTCGGGCTGTTTGCCGTCGGCGCGATACCGCTTCTGGCGGCGCTCGAGCTGCTCAGCGTGCCCTTGCTGTTTCCGCTCGTTGCGCTGGTGGGGCTGTTGCAGGGCCCGGCCGATGCGGCAAAGCATGCGCTGGTGCCGCTCGTGGCGCGCCGGGGCAAGTTGCCGCTCGAGCGGGTGACGGGCGTTGTGGGCACCATCGAGCGGCTGGCCTCGACGGTTGGGGCCGGTGCGGCGGGGGCGCTGGTGGCCCTGGTGGGGCCGGCCATGGCGCTCAGTTTCAATGCCGTGACCCTGGGTTTTGCGGCGGCGATCCTGCTGGTCGGGGTGCGGCCGGGAGCGCGGGAAAAAGCCGAGGCGGACGCGCCAGAGGCAAAGACCAGCTATGGCAGCGAGCTCAGGGAAGGGTTTGCCTTCTTGCGCGGCGATGCCGTGCTGGTGGGGATCGCTGTGATGGTGGCGGTGACCAATCTGCTCGATCAGGCCTATGCCGCGGTTCTGGTGCCGGTCTGGGCTCAGGAGGGCGGGCGCGGCGCCGAAACGCTGGGGCTGATCTTTGCGGTGATGTCGGGATTTTCGGTGCTGGGGGCCATGGTGGCCACCGCGCTGGGCGAGAAGATGCCGAGGCTGCCGGTTTATGTCGGCGCTTTCATGATCATTTCGCTGCCGCGCTTTGCGGTGTTCGCGTTCGATGCGCCGCTGGCGGGCATTCTTGCGACGCTGGCTGTGGGCGGGTTCGCCTCGGGGTTCTTGAATCCCATCCTTTCGGCGGTGATCCTGGAGCGGATACCGGAAAAACTGGTGGGGCGCGTCTCATCGCTGGTCACGGCTTCGGCCTGGGCGCTCATGCCGTTCGGGGGGATTTTCGGTGGCGCGCTGATCGCCGGGTTCGGGCTTTCGGCGGCGTTCCTTGTGGCGGGGGTTTGCTATCTGGCAATGACGTTGATGCCGCTGGTGTTCAAGCGGTTTCGGGGGTTTTCCAAACGGCCGCTGGAGGCGGGCCGAGCGCATGCAATTTAGATGCGCGGCGGGCGGTTGTTGGCGGATTGCCAGCGGGGCGTTGTGCGGGCGCTGCAGAACGCCAATATGGTTATCAGCCACGCGATATTGAGCGGCATGGGCAAGAACAGGAGATTCAGGCCCGTTGGCAGAACCCCCAAAGGCACGAGAAAGGCTGTGAAGGGCGTCAGCACGGGAAGAAACCCGATCAATGGGTGCCATCCCGCATCGCGTGCCCGGCGCACAGAGATTCCAACAATAGAGAGAAGGAAGATCGCAAAAGCCGCAACTGCGGCATAGAAGAACATTATTAGTTCTCCTGCACAGCCCGGCCTGGAACACTCGCCGGTCGGAAAAAAAAGCACAAGGGTCACGATGAACAGAGCCAAGGTCACGCCTCCCCTGATCGCCAGCTTGATCGAGTAGGATCGCCCGCTCAGCGGTTTGGTGAACATCCCCATGCCCCCGGGTTCAATTGCGGAGGCATTTGGTGCGGCGAATGGGGGGCAGGCAAGCCCAACCGGTGGGCTTGGTAAACGCCCCCGGCTCAGTTGAGCCCGACCAGAACCATTGAAATATCGCCAAAGCTCGAGTCCACCAGGACACGGTAGGGGATGAAAAAGCCCGCATCACGCAGGGGCATGTACCAGACCAGCATGCGGTTGGAATCGCGCAGATGGGCGGTGATCTCTGCAGCGTTCTTTGTCGCGGGGGTCTTTTATCTGGCGATGACGCTGATGCCGCTGGTGTTCAAGCGGTTTCGGGGGTTTTCCAAACGGCCGCTGTAGGCGGGCCGAGCGCATGCAATTTAGATGCGCGGCGGGCGGTTGTTGGCGGATTGCCAGCGGGGCGTTGTGCGGGCGCTGCAGAACGCCAATATGGTTATCAGCCACGCGATATTGAGCGGCATGGGCAAGAACAGGAGATTCAGGCCCGTTGGCAGAACCCCCAAAGGCACGAGAAAGGCTGTGAAGGGCGTCAGCACGGGAAGAAACCCGATCAATGGGTGCCATCCCGCATCGCGTGCCCGGCGCACAGAGATTCCAACAATAGAGAGAAGGAAGATCGCAAAAGCCGCAACTGCGGCATAGAAGAACATTATTAGTTCTCCTGCACAGCCCGGCCTGGAACACTCGCCGGTCGGAAAAAAAAGCACAAGGGTCACGATGAACAGAGCCAAGGTCACGCCTCCCCTGATCGCCAGCTTGATCGAGTAGGATCGCCCGCTCAGCGGTTTGGTGAACATCCCCATGCCCCCGGGTTCAATTGCGGAGGCATTTGGTGCGGCGAATGGGGGGCAGGCAAGCCCAACCGGTGGGCTTGGTAAACGCCCCCGGCTCAGTTGAGCCCGACCAGAACCATTGAAATGTCGCCAAAGCTCGAGCCCATCAGGACACGGTAGGGGATGAAAAAGCCCGAATCGCGCAGGGGCATGTACCAGACCAGCATGCGGTTGGAATCGCGCAGATAGGCGGTGATTTCGGATGTTTCGAAATGGCCCGAGATGGGCACGTAGCGCATGGCGCACAGGACCACGGGGCCCTGATAGGCGGTGCGGGTCGAGGTGGCGGTGGTGGTTTCGACATAGCTTAGGGGCATGTCGAAGCGCTCGATGCCGGTATAGATGCGCAGGGTGCGGTTGCACAGCGTTCCGTCGAGGGTTTCGCCGCGCAGGATGAAAGCGGCAAGCGGGTCGTTGACCCCGGAACGGTGAGAGGCGTCGACCGGGACGCGGTCGGGATTGTCGCTGAGGGGCGGGGTGACGTCGCCGACCGAGGCGTTGCCGCCGGAATAGGCGGTCTGGAGCGCGAAGCGTTCGTTGGCGGTGCGGGTTTCGAGGAAAAAGCGGTTCGACTGCAGGCCGGTGGCGGTGATTGCGCCGCCCGAATTGACCGCGCCCGAGCCCTGCGCGACGACCTGGGCAAGCCCGGCGACGTCGGCCACGACATCGAGCTGGTAGTCCGAGCCTTCAAGCCCGAGCCTGATGTCGATATTGGAAACGTTGATGCCGCCGATGGACACCACGTAGGAGGCGATGGAGCCCTGCTGCTGCGCGGTGGCAGGCGCTGCAAGGCCGAAAGCAAGGAGGGTGCCGAGGGCGAGAGAAGAAAGGGAAAGGCGTTTCACGCGTGTCTCGTTCATGTTCAAGCGGCCACAACTCGGATTCGCGCCCCACGAATCAGATGAGAGGTTACGTTGCCCGTTGGGATTCGGCCTGTCCAGCACCCTGAAGGATTTCGGCTTTTCGCTTGCGCGGCCCTTCGGGTCTGCGAATCGCGAAAATCCTCCAGGTTATTTCTGTCGTGCTTCCGAACCCAATATGTGGTGCCCACTTATTCTGGAAGCACTCATGCGACATAAAAGCCGGCGCAATGCGCGCTAGCGCTTGACGGATGGGGGGGCTTTCTCTATATCCCCGGCCAAAGTTTCTTCCACTTGGAGCACCGCCAAGAAGGAGCGTTGTGCGCTTTTTCGGCTCGGCGGTGCGAACAGTTAAACAACCAAAACCCAATCGGTTGACCGGGAATTTCCCGGTCCCGATGTGATTGACAGGAAATAAGACAATGGCACGGCGCTGTGAACTCACCGGCAAGGGCGTGTTGACCGGCAACAATGTGAGCCATGCGCTCAACCGGACCCGCCGCCGCTTTCTGCCCAATCTTTGCGATGTGACGCTGATTTCGGAATCGCTTGAGCGTTCGGTCAAGCTGCGCATTTCCGCTTCCGCGCTGCGCACCGTCGAGCACCGCGGCGGTCTCGATGCGTTCCTTTTGAAGGCCAAGGACGAAGAGCTTTCGGTTCGCGCCCTGGGCATCAAGAAGGAAGTTCGCGCCGCCATCGCCAGCTAAGGCGAGACGACGCGCAAAAATTTTCGCGCCGCGTGAGGGTGACCTGACGCGGCGTTTTCTTGTTTCTTTCTGGTCGCGCTCTCGAACCGGAAAAGGTGGCTGCCACTTTTCCTGAGAACGCTCCGGGTCGCACCGGTCATCTGCCGGACCGCGGCCGCTTCATCGAAGCCATGAGGCTTTGTGGATCAATCCGGCGGTCATCTTGCCGCTCTTGGAAAAAAGGACAACGACGCTATGGGCGTGCGTTTTTTCTGGGCCGTTCTGGCCATGGCGGTGGTGGTCACCGCATCGAACTATCTCGTTCAGTTTCCCGTTGAAGCCTCGCTCGGCGCGATCAATCTCGCCGATATTTTGACCTGGGGCGCGTTCACCTATCCGGTCGCCTTTATGGTCAACGATCTGACCAACCGCCATTTCGGCCCTGCGGCGGCGCGGGTGGTGGTGCTTGTGGGCTTTGCCATTGCGGTCGTCTGGAGCATATTTCTGGCCTCGCCGCGCATTGCGATCGCTTCGGGCTCGGCCTTTCTTATCGCCCAGTTTCTCGACGTTTCGATTTTCGACCGGCTGCGGGCGGGCAAATGGTGGCACGCGCCGCTGGTCTCGTCGGTTTTGGGTGCGGTGATCGATACGGTGCTGTTTTTCGGCATCGCCTTTGCGGCGGCGTTTGCGTTTCTCGATACCGGGCTGGGGTTGGACGACGGCTCGCTCCCCTTCGCGACCCCTTTCCTTTCGGTGGGGCCGGACGTGCCGCTCTGGGTGTCGCTGGCGGTGGGCGACTTCCTCGTCAAGATCGCCGTCACGCTGGTGCTGCTGGTGCCTTACAAGGCGCTGCGGCGGGCGATACCCGACCGGGTCGTGTCGGTGGCATAATGGAAAAGGGCGCCCGATGCGGCGCCCTTTTTTATGGTGATTGCGGCGGGTGCTATTTGCTCTTGAGGTAGGCCACGAGAATATCGAGGGCGGCCTGAAGGTCGGATTTTTCGATCATTTCGGCGATTGTGTGGATGTAGCGGGTGCCCACAACGATGCCGATGGCGCGGGCGCCGGCGGCGGCCTGCTGGGCGGCGGCGGCGTCCTGACCGCCCGAGGCGAGGATGGAGCGCTGGACGGGGATATCCTGTTTTTTGGCCAGCGCCTCGATTTCCTCGACCAGATCGAAATCGGCGATGAACGAGCCGTCCTTGATGGTCAGGCCCACGCCCTTGCCCTGGGCGGTGACCATTTCGTTTTCGGGCACGCCCGGCGTGTCGCAGGCGAGTGTCGTATCGATGCCCAGTCCGATATCGGGCAAGACGGCAAAGGCGGCGGTGCGGGCGCCGCGCAGGCCCACTTCTTCCTGGGTGGTGAAGGCGACATGAATTTCGCAATCGTGGGCGACCCCGCTCTCGGCCAGGGCGCGGATGGCCTCGATGCCCAGCCAACATGCGACGCGGTTGTCGAGAGCCTTGGAGACGATCTTGTCGCCCATTTCGACGAGCGGTTCGTCCATGACGATGAAATCGCCGACCTGGACTTTCTCGCGGGTCTGGGCGCCCAACCCGATATCGACGAAGAACTCCTTGATGGCGGGGATCTTCTTGCGATCTTCGGGCGATGAGATGTGCAGCGGGCGCCCGCCGGCGTTCATGACGCCTGGGTAATCGCCATCGGGGGTAACGACTTTGACGCGGCGTGCGAACAGGGTGCGCGGGTCGAAGCCGCCGACATTGTCGATGTGGATCCAGCCTTTTTCAGACACATGGGTGACCAGAAACCCGATCTCGTCCATGTGGCAGAGCAGCATGATCTTGAGGGGATTTTTCACCTTGGTGCGCGAGCGGCGCATGGCGATCAGCGAACCCATGGAATCGGTGCGGACTTCATCGAACAGACCGTCGATTTCGGTCTCGATCAGCTTTCGCACGCGGTGTTCGCGGCCGGGAACGCCGGGGGTTTCGCAAAGCGCGCGGAGGAGGTCGATGTTCATGGCGGAGGGCTCCTAGTCGGGAAAGGAAAATTCAAGCAGCAGGGTGCGCTGGAAGGAATTGAAATTGTCGTCGGAGACGATGGTGACGCGGGTTTGGCCGTCGGGCAAGGTGCGCACGCCCAGGGCCTCGAAATTGTCGACGGCGCTGCCCGAGCCTGAGAGGATGATTTCGCCATCCAGTGTGGCATCCGGGCGGACCTCGTTAGCGGGGATCCGCCGGATCTGCATGGAAAAGGCGAGGAACGCCAGCCCGCGTTCGAGAACCAGCAGGTCGCCATTGGGCAGGAAGGCGCAATCGGTGGGATTGAGGCCGGGCGCCATGGCAAGGCCGAGATCGCCGCGGTCGCGATTGCCCAGCAATGTTGCTGCCCATTGGCCGGCGGTTCGGGCGTGGGCCTCGGCGATGATCAGGGTCGATCCGGCAATCGGGGACGCGGGCGGGGCGATGCACACCGATTCAATCGATTCATTGGTGCGCAGATCGGTCAGCCATTGGGGGATGGCGATTTCACGCGCCGCACCAAAGGGGCGACCATCGAGGAGGTCGAATTCGGCGATGCGGGCCAGGTTTTCAAACCCCACCCGCACGGCGTCGGGCCCGCCGTTGCGGACAACCACTTCGATGGCTTCGGAATCGGAGGAAAACTTGTTGGGGAGCGGATTGCCCGATGAATTGCGCACGACATCGATCTCGACCCCGGAGAGGCCGGCGGAAGCGCCATCGGCAAGATCGAGGGACCCGGAGAGGAAACGGCCCTGATCGGTGACCATGACGAAGCGGGCCGCATCGCGGAAGGCGAGACCGGAAATGCCGCCGAAATCGGGGTGGGCGCCGGTCAATTCCAGCCCGCCCGCAAAAATCAGGCTACCGACCTGCTCACCGATCGCGGCGTTGCGGAAGCTGGTGATCGGCCGGGCGGAAACCGCGATCGCCTCGGCGCTCGGGGACTGTGCGGAGGCCGGTTCTGCCGCCAGAACGAGCGTTATGGCAACCACGGAGGCGCTGGCAAAACGTCTCAGCGCCGCCTCCGGGCTTGAACGGGCAGTTCTTCATCGAACAGGGCGGCAAGATTGTCGGTCATGGCGCCGGCCAATTCGTCGGCGTCGAGAATGGTGACGGCGCGGCGGTAATAGCGGGTCACGTCATGGCCGATGCCGATGGCGACGAGCTGGACCGGGGAGCGGGTTTCGATCTCCTCGATCACGGCGCGCAGATGGGCTTCGAGGTAATTGCCCGGATTGACGCTTTGCGTGGAATCATCGACCGGCGCGCCATCGGAAATCACCATCAGGATGCGGCGGTTTTCCGGGCGGTTGACGATACGCTTGTGGGCCCATTGCAGGGCCTCGCCGTCGATGTTTTCTTTCAGCAACCCCTCACGCATCATCAGGCCGAGATTGCGCTTGGCGTGGCGCCAGGGCTCGTCGGCGCCTTTATAGATGATGTGGCGGATGTCGTTGACGCGGCCGGGATTGGGGGGGCGTCCGGCGTCGAGCCAGGCCTCACGCGATTTGCCGCCCTTCCAGGCGCGGGTGGTGAAGCCGAGGATTTCCACCTTGACGCCGCAGCGCTCGAGGGTGCGCGCGAGAATATCGCCGCAGATCGCCGCGATGGTGATGGGGCGGCCACGCATGGAGCCGGAATTGTCGATCAGGAGCGTGACGCAGGTGTCGCGGAACTCGGTGTCGCGTTCGGCCTTGAACGAGAGGGCCTGGAGCGGATCGGTGACGACACGGGTGAGGCGCGCGGTGTCGAGCACACCTTCCTCGAGGTCGAAATCCCAGCCGCGGTTCTGCTGAGCCATCAAACGGCGCTGGAGCTTGTTGGCCAGCCGGGCGACGGCGCCGGCCAGATGTTCGAGCTGCCTGTCGAGCAATTGGCGGAGCTGGTCGAGCTCTTCGGGCGGGCACAGATCGGCGGCCGAGATGATCTCGTCGAACTTGTCGGTGAAGATCTTGTAGGTGGGCTGATTGGACAGGCGCTGGTCGCCTTCGCCCTGCGGGGGCGGGGCGGGAGCGTCTTCGCCGGCTTCGGCCTGGGCGTCCTCATCGGTGTCGGCGCTGTCGGCCTCCATGCCTTCGACGTCGCCGGATTCCTCGTGTTCGCCCGGCGCCTCGTCGGTGCCGTCCATGTCCTGGTTGTCGGCGTCGCCGTCCTGCTCTTCCTCTTCGCCGTTCATGGCCTGGTTGTTCTGGGCGTCCTGATCGGAGCCTTCGGAATCGTCGGAATCGAACTGATCGGGATCGGCTTCGGCCAGAAGGTCGAGGTCGCGCAGGATGGAGCGCGTTTTGCGTGAAAACTCGGCCTGGTTGTCGAGGTGGCTTGCCAGTTCATCAAGCGAAGTGCCAATGCGGCCTTCGAGCTTTTCGCGCCAGAGATCGACAATGGGGGTGCCCGAGGGCGGGATGGGGATGCCGGCGACCTTTTCGCGCATCATCAGTCCGAGCGCTTCGGCCAAAGGCGCGTCTTTGAGGTCGGTGACATTGGCGTAATTGGCGCGGAACAGCCGGTCCTCGATCATTTCGGCGATATTGCCGCTCATGCCCGCCATGCGCGAGCAGCCAAGCGATTCCACGCGCGCCTGTTCGAGCGCGTCAAAGGCGGCCTTGGCATCGGGGTCCTTGGGGGCAAGGCGGCGATGGGTGTCGGCGTCGTGGCTGGCCATGCGCATGGCCATGGCATCGCCCTGGCCGCGGGCGATGGCGATATCGCGGGAGGTCGGCAGGCGGGGCAGGGCGGCAAGGCGGGCCTTGTCGGCCGTCAGGATGGGCCGGTCTGCGGTAAAGCTCACCTCGAGATCGTGCTTGCCCGCGACGGTGCGCAGGGCGGCGCCGACCGCTGCCTTGAACGGGCCGGTGGGATCGGGCTTGTTGGCTTTGATGCGCGGGGGCTGGGCCATGTTGCTCTTCGTCTGATGTCACGCCGGGGAGGAAGGCCCCCTCACCCGGCCGTTTGGGCCGACCTTTCCCCTTTTGGGGAAAGGCAAGCCGGGGCCTTTGCGGCTCTACGCCGAGATTGCCAGATTGGCGGCCGATTCAGGCAACTCGACGCCAAACACGCGCTGGTAGAATTCGGCGACCACCGGGCGTTCGAGTTCGTCGCACTTGTTCAAAAAGGTCAGCCGGAAGGCAAAGCCGATATCGCCGAAGATTTCGGCGTTTTCGGCCCAGGTGATGACGGCGCGCGGGCTCATGACGGTCGAAAGATCGCCATTGATGAAGGCCGAGCGGGTCAGATCGGCGACGCGGACCATGTTGGAGACCAGTTTGCGGCCCTCATCGTCCTTGTCGTAGCTCTTGGCCTTGGCCAGAACGATGCCGACTTCCTTTTCATGGGCGAGATAGTTCAGCGTCACCACGATCGACCAGCGGTCCATCTGGCCCTGGTTGATCTGCTGGGTGCCGTGATAGAGGCCCGAGGTGTCGCCAAGCCCGATGGTGTTGGTCGTGGAAAACAGCCGGAAGGCGGGGTGCGGGCGGATGACGCGGTTCTGATCGAGCAGGGTGAGACGGCCGGCCACTTCGAGCACGCGCTGGATCACGAACATCACGTCGGGACGCCCGGCGTCGTATTCGTCGAACACCAGGGCGATGTTGTTCTGGACGGCCCAGGGCAGGATGCCATCGCGGAATTCGGTCACCTGCTTGCCGTCGCGCAGGACGATGGCGTCCTTGCCGACAAGGTCGATACGGGAGACGTGACTGTCGAGATTGACGCGGACCAGCGGCCAGTTGAGGCGCGCGGCGACCTGTTCGATATGGGTGGATTTGCCCGTGCCGTGATAGCCCTGCACCATGACGCGGCGGTTGAAGGCGAAACCGGCGAGAATGGCAAGGGTGGTGTTGCGATCGAACAGATAGTCCGGATCGATCTCGGGCACGTGGTCGGTGTGTTCTTTATAGCCTTTGACAACCATGTCGCTGTCGATCCCGAACAGATCGCGCACTGAATACTCGATGTCGGGCAGGTTGGAAAACTCAGTCATAATTTGCCTCGTCTCGGGCGCACCGGAACCATGTTTTTCCGATGCTAAGGCGCGTTCGGTTCGCGTCTTTTAAGGAAAAATTCGGAGCGCTTATAGCAACACAACTGCCATAAACCTAGAGCGCGGGATGCCGCAAGCGTTCCGACCCTGTTTCACTCGGCTTTTCGCATTGCAGAAAAGGCAAGTGGGTGGTCAGACAAAGCCGCGCTGCTTGAGATGGTTATAGGCCGAAATGATGTTGCGCAGCCGGTCTTCGGAGCCCTTGTCGCCGCCATTGGCGTCGGGGTGGTGGAGTTTGACCAGGGCCTTGTAGGCCGATTTGATATCGCCCGAGGGCTTGCGCCCTTCAAGGCCGAGCACTTCAAAAGCGGCACGGTCCTGGCCGGTGAGCGTGATGGCGCGCTCGGCGGCCTCACCCTTGGCGCCGGCGTCCTGACGGGCGCGCGAACGCAGGCGGGCGAACACGCCATTGACGTCGCGGAACTGGCTGCCGGTATAGTCGCGCGCCTTGTATTTTTTCGGCTGCGGGTCCGATTTGCCGAAGCGGTTGGACCCGTAGGCCCAGGTTTCGCGGCTGCCGGGCGCGTTCATCTTGGTGGCGTGATCGGCGATTTCCTCGTCATCCATGCCGGTGAAATAATTGTAGGCCTTGTTGTAATGGCGCACATGCTCGAGGCAGAAATTGTGGAACTGGCCCTCCGAGCGCGCGCCTTTTGGCGCCTTGTGCATGCCGGGCTTGTCACACCCTTCCCAATCGCACCCCGGATGCGTCGCCACCTGCTCTTCAACCTGGGAGCGGCGCGGCTTGATGCGGACGGAGTCAAAGATGTTGGATTTGGAATTCGACATGAGAGCGGACGGGAACCTTTGTTGCGGGGCCAGCATATTTTTTTCGTGAGATCGAACCGGAAAAGTGTGCAACTTTTCCCGATCGCACTCTAGCGAAACGAAAGCCCATAATCATATACCGTTTGAAACCGGCTGGCCCGGTTCAATTTGTTCTATTTTCCATAACAGGCGTGTTGACACATGAGCGTTCGCGATGAAATCGAAGCCAAACTCACCGAAACCTTCGCGCCGGTGTCGATCGAAGTGATCGACGATTCAGAGCGTCATCATGGTCACGCAGGATGGCGGGAAGGGGGCAATACCCATTTCCGCATCACCATCGCCAGCGAAAAACTCGATGGCCTCAATCGCGTCGACCAGCACCGCGCCATCAACGCGGCGCTTGCCGATCAGTTCGACGCCGGGCTGCACGCGCTGGCCATCAAGGTCATTCCTTCGCGCTGACCGCCGCTTCGACCGGCGATACCCGGAGCTGGGTCACCCTGTTGTGCTGGCGGCGCAGGACCTTGAAGCGCAGGTTGTGGAAGGTGAATTGCTGGCCCGGATCGGGGATCAGCTTGGCTTCGTGGATCACAAGACCGGCAACGGTGGTGGCTTCCTCGTCGGGCAGGTTCCAGTCCAGCGCCCGGTTGAGGTCGCGGATCGGCAACTGGCCGTCGATGATATAGGAGCCGTCGGCCTGCTTGCGCACGCCATCGATCACCGCGTCGTGCTCGTCGGCGATTTCCCCGACGATTTCCTCGAGGATGTCTTCAAGGGTGATCAGGCCCTGCACCTCGCCATATTCATCGACAACCAGCGCGAAATGGAGCTTGCGCTTCAAGAACGCGTTGAGCTGGGCCTGGGCGGAGGTCGTGTCGGGCACGAACCAGGGTTTGAAGGCGATCCTGGCCGGATTGACCTTTGTGAAATCCCCGTCGGCCTTCTGGATGGCGCGCAGCAGATCCTTGGCGTGGACGATGCCCACGATATTGTCCTGCTTTTCCTTGTAGAGCGGTACGCGGGTAAAGGGGCTGTCGAGGATGGCGCCGATCAATTCGTCGGCGGGCATGTCGGCATCGAGCGCCAGCATGCGGGTCCTGTGCACCATGACGTCGGAGACTTCGAGTTCGCGCAGATCGAGGATGCCGCCCAGCATGTCGCGGTCGCCCTTGACCACTTCGCCCTCGTGGTGAAGGAAATCCACTGTACCGCGCAATTCATCATGGCCCGAGATTTCGCTGGCCTTGTCGGGGTCGAGACCGAACACGCGCAGGATCAGGTTGACCAGAGACTGCACGGCCAGCGTTACCGGTGAAAACACCAGCACGATGACCCTGATGACCGGGGCGACAACGAGCGCAAAACTGTCGGGCCGGATCAGGGCAAGCGTCTTGGGCAGCACCTCGGAAAACACAACGACCGCCGCCGTCATGGCGAGCGTCGCATAGGCGATGCCGGCCTCGCCGAAAATCTGGATCAGCACCGAGGCGGCAAGGGTCGAGGCCAAAATGTTGACGACGTTGTTGCCCAAAAGGATGGCGCCGATCAGGCGCTCCTTTTCCGCCGTCAGTTTTTCGACCAGCGAGGCGCGCGTGTTGCCCGACTTGGCCAATTGGTACATGCGGGCCCGCGATGAGGCGGTCAGCGCGGTTTCCGAGCCGGAAAAGAAAAAGCTCATGGCCAGCAGCGCGATAATGGCGAGCAGGGACAGCCACAACGACATCAGCGAATATCCTCAAGGAATGTTGCGACCGCTTCGGGGTCGATGTTTTTCTCGATGAAGGCCTTGCCGATGCCGCGCGTTAAAATGAACGTCAATTGCCCGCGCGAGACTTTCTTGTCCTGTGCGATGGCGTCCATGAGCATTTGCGTTGGCGGCAGGTCTCCGGAGATATCGGCCAATGTAGTGGGCAGGCCGGCATTTTTCAAATGGGCTTGGACCCGACCGGCATCCTGGGACGGTGCAAGACCCAGTTTGGCCGAAAACCGATATGCCAGCACCATGCCGATGGCGACGCCTTCGCCATGGAGCAGGCGGTCGGAATAGCCGGTGGCTTTTTCGAGCGCGTGGCCGAAGGTGTGGCCGAGATTGAGGAGCGCCCGGTCGCCGGTTTCCTTTTCGTCGGCGGCCACGACGCGGGCCTTGGCGGCGCAGGCCCGCGCGATGGCCTCACCCCGGGCCGGGCCGCCCGCTTCGATGTCGCGATAATTGGCTTCCAGCCAGAAAAACAGTTCCTCGTCGTCGATCAGGCCGTATTTGGCCAGTTCGGCATAGCCGGCGGCGAACTGGCGGGGGGGAAGGGTTTGAAGTGCGCTCAGATCGGCAAGCACCAGGCGGGGCTGATGGAAGGCGCCGACAAGGTTCTTGCCATGGGCTGAATTGATGCCGGTCTTGCCGCCGACCGAGGAATCCACCTGCGCCAGGAGCGAGGTGGGGATCTGGACGAAATCCATGCCGCGCCGGACGATGGAAGCGGCAAAGCCGGCCAGATCGCCGATCACCCCGCCGCCCAGGGCAATGAGGATGTCGGTGCGTTCGAGCCGGGCAGCCAGGATGGCTTCGGCCACGCTCTGAAGGTTGGCCCATGATTTGGTGGCTTCGCCGGCCGATACGACGAATTCGGTGTGCCCGAGGCCGGCCGCGTCAAGGGACGCGGTGAGGCGGGGGAGCTGGGCCTTTGCTACATTCTCGTCGGTGACGATGCCGTAGCGGGCGCCGGGGAACATCGCGGCCAGTCTTGGGCCGGCGCTTTGTATGGCATCGGGGGCGATGACGATGTCATAGGCCCGATCGCCCAGCGGTACATGGACGGTGTGAAGGGGTGTATGCTCGCTCATTGGTCTTTCGGGATGTCGAAATGGCGCGAAATGGCGGAGAGAATATCGTTGACGACCACATCATGGGGCACGTCGCGCGAAGCGACGGTGATGTCGGCCAGCGCATAGACGGGATAGCGGGTGTCGATCAGTCCCTGCAGCGTGCCGCGCGGGTCGGGGGTCTGGAGCAGGGGGCGGCCGGGCCGTTTGGAGACGCGGGCGAACAACAGGTCGAAATCGGCCTTGATCCAGATCGAGACGGCATGGGTCTTTATCGCCTCGCGGGTTTCGGGATTGATGAAGGCACCGCCGCCGGTGGCGATGATGCCCTGGTGCTCGCGCAACAGCCGCGCGATGACCCGGGCCTCGCCGGCGCGGAATTCGGGCTCGCCATGGGCGGCAAAGATGTCGGGGACCGACATGCCGGCGGCGGTTTCGATCTCGGCGTCGGAATCGGTGAAGGGCAGGCCCAGGCGATGGGCCAGGCGACGGCCGACGGTGGTCTTGCCGGCGCCCATCATGCCCACGATCACGATCGGCCGTCCGGCCAGGGCGTCGAGCACCCGGCTTTCGGCCTTCGGCCTGGCAATGCCTGTCGCGTTGTGCCCCATCGTGGTGCCCTTATTGGTTGATGTGGTTCAACCGTGTGGCGGGCGGGCTGTCAAGGCGCTCGCTTGCCCGTCACGCGCAAATCTGGGAAAATCACTTTCCGACACCGAGGATGCCATGCCCACATTGTTTCGTTTGCTGGTCGCCATCGCCTTTATCGTGGGGCTTGCCTATGCGGGCATGTTCGCGCTGGCGGTGCTGGTCGAGCCCAATGAGCGCGACGTGACGGTGCGCGTGCCCACGCGCGATCTTCTGGCGGATGCGCCGTGATCAGGGACGGCCATCTGATCGAGGCATTTCTGGAAATGATGAGCGCCGAGCGGGGCGCTGCGGCCAATACGATCGAAGCCTATCGGCGGGACCTTCTCGATTATGCGGGGTTTCTTGCCGGCCCTGGCAAGGCGATTTCCGATGCGGGGCGCGCCGATGTCGCAAATTATCTGGCCCATCTGTCGGCGCAGGGGCTGGCGGCAAGCTCGGCGGCGCGCCGGTTGAGCGCGGTGCGTCAATTGCACAGGTTTCTGGTTTCCGAAGGCAGCAAGGGGGACGATCCCACGCGCATCGTTTCGGCGCCCAAGCCGGGGCGGGGCCTGCCCAAGGTGCTCTCGGTCGAGGAGGTCGACAGGCTTTTGAAATGCGCCGAAGACGAAGCGGCGGGGGGAGACGAAAGCGAGGTGCGGCTCTATGTGCTGCTCGAATTGCTCTATGCCACGGGGCTGCGGGTGTCCGAACTGGTGGCGCTCGAGCGCAAGGCGGTGCGGCGCGAGGCCGAGCATCTGACCATTGCCGGCAAGGGCGGCAAGGAGCGGCTGGTGCCGCTCAACGACCGGGCCAAGGACGCTTTGGTCGGCTGGCTCGAGGGCACGGACAAGGACAAGTTCGTTTTTCCCGCCAAGGGGGCCGAGGGGCATCTGGCCCGGCAGGTGTTTGCGCGCGATCTCAAAAGGCTGGCCGCACGGGCGGGCCTGCCGGTTGCCAAGGTTTCACCGCATGTGCTGCGCCATGCCTTTGCATCCCATCTGCTGCAAAACGGGGCGGATCTGCGGGTCGTTCAGATGCTTTTGGGCCATGCGGACATTTCAACGACCCAGATTTATACCCATGTTCTGGACGCTCATTTGCGCAAACTGCTCGAAGATCACCATCCGCTGTCGGGCGATGCTTGACACGGGAGGGTCTAATCGACACTTTCCCGCCACTTTGAAACTCTAGAGCCCGCTCGCCAGCATCTGGTGCTGGCCGCCCAAAAATGAGAAGGTTGCCCGAAACGGGCGGATTTCATGCAGTCATATCTCGATTTCGAAAAACCCGTCGCTGAACTCGAAGGCAAGATTGCCGAGCTCAAGAACCTCGCCCAGACCGATGAAGCGGTCTCGATCGGTGACGAGGTTTCGCGCCTGCAGCAGCGCGCCGAAGATGCGCTGCGCGACGTCTATAAAAAGCTCACCCCCTGGCAGAAGACGCTTGTGGCGCGCCATCCGCAGCGCCCGCACTTTTCCAATTACCTCAAGGCGCTGGTGACCGAATGGACCCCTTTGGCGGGGGACCGCAAATATGCCGAAGATCCTGCCATCCAGGCCGGGTTCGGGCGGATCGATGGAGTGCCGGTGGCCATTTTGGGCCAGGAAAAGGGCAATGACACCGAAAGCCGGCTCAAGCACAATTTCGGCATGGCGCGGCCCGAGGGCTATCGCAAGGCGGTGCGGATCATGGAAATGGCCGACCGGTTCGGCCTGCCGGTGATTTCGTTCGTCGATACGGCGGGCGCCTATCCCGGCATCGGCGCCGAAGAGCGCGGCCAGGCCGAAGCCATTGCGCGATCTACGGAAAAATGCCTCGAAATCGGGGTTCCCAACCTTTCCATCGTGATCGGTGAAGGCGGATCGGGCGGGGCGATCGCCATTGCGGCGACCAACAAGGTGCTCATGCTCGAGCATTCGGTCTATTCGGTGATTTCTCCCGAAGCGGGGGCTTCGATCCTGTTTCGCGATGCGGGCAAGGCCCAGGACATGGCGGCAGCGCAAAAGATCACCGCGCAGGATTTGCTGGCGCTCAAAGTGATCGACGGCATCATCGAGGAGCCCATGGGCGGCGCGCACCGCAACCCTGAAAAGATCTTCGCCGACGTCAAGAGCGAGATCGTCAAGTTCCTCGGCGAGTATGACGACGAGCTCGGCCCGCTCGAAATCCGCGAGCAGCGGCGCGAGAAATTCCTGGCGATCGGGACGGCGCTCACCTGAATTTGACCGCGCCGTCTTGCAATTTGCATAAAATTTAGGTCGATTACCCGACAACCTTACCGAGCGTTAACCCTGTGGTGGCATAGAGGGGGCGGGGGCAAGGCGTACAGGAATTGCAGGGTCAGGGCATAGATGCTCCGTAAAATCGTCCTTTTGGCCATCTCGCTCGTTGTTGCGGGTGTTCTGGCCTCGTGCTCGGCGCTTGAGGGCGACGGGCGTCATCTCACGCCGCTGTCGGGCGCCACCAAGTCGCGGCTGGCCGCAATGGGGTCGAGCCCGCAGGCGGCGATGATGATCCGCATCTTCAAGGAAGAATCGGCGCTCGAAGTCTGGAAGCAGACGGCCGGAGGGTCCTACAAGCTGTTCCAGACCTATGAAATCTGCACCTGGTCGGGCGAGTTGGGTCCCAAATTCTACGAGGGCGACCGGCAGGCGCCCGAAGGATTTTATACGATCACCCCCGGGCTGATGAACCCGAATTCGAACTATTACCTTGCCTTCAATCTGGGCTTTCCCAACAGGTATGATCGCACGCATGGACGGACGGGCAGCCATCTGATGGTGCATGGCGCGTGTTCGTCTGCAGGGTGCTATGCCATGGAAGACGAGCAGATCGCCGAAATCTACGCTCTGGCCCGCGAGAGCTTTACCGGCGGCAATCGCTCGTTCGAGGTGCAGATCTTTCCGTTCCGCATGACGCCGGACAACATGGCCAAGCACCAGTCCAGCGAGCACATCGATTTCTGGAACAACATCAAGCAGGGCTACGACTATTTCGAAGTCGCCAGCACTCCGCCCGCCTGGGATGTGTGCGACGGGCGTTACGTCTTCCGCCAGCCCTCGGCGGTCAATGCAACAGCGTCGATGGCCGGAAGCTGCCAGGCGGTCGTTGCCGACCCCACCATCGTTTCGGCCTTCCAGGCCCGTCAGTCGGCCGATGCCGCGGCGATACAGAGCGCGATCGTGCAGCTTGCCGATGCAGAAGCGGCCGCAGCGGAAGCCGAACAGCGCCGGCTCAATGCCGAAGCGGAAATGGCCGCGCGGGGCGAGGCCATCAACAATGCGGTCGACGGGTTCTTCGGTACCCTGTTCAGCCCGCTCGATGCTCTGGCGCCGAGCCAGCCCGAGACCGCCCCTCAAGGCACGCCGCAAGGCTGACTGAAAGCTCATAACGGGAACACTGGCCGCCACTTGTGCGTTTCAAGCGCTGACAGGGCCAAAACCGGCCCCCTTCCGTGTTTTTGCCAGAGAGCTTTTCCACCGATGATCCAGGACCGCGCCGCCGGCTTTCGTTTCGTCCTTCGGGACGCAACAGGGGCCGCTCATCAAAGGCTCGACGAAGCGGCCGGTCGCTTCGATCTGGGGCGCCGGGACGATTATCGCCGGTTCCTTGTCTGGCACGGGGCCATTGTGCCCGGGCTCGAGACCCATATGGCGGCCAACGGCATCGAGCGGATCGTTGCCGACTGGGCGGAACGCAAGCGCACGGCGGCCCTGCTGTCCGACCTTGGCGCGCTGGGCGTGTCCGGGCCAGGGCAAGCCGATCTGCAGTTGCAGAGCGGGCGCGGGGCGCTGTTTGGCATGGCGTATGTGCTCGAAGGGTCGCGCCTGGGGAGCGCGATGCTGGTGCGTCGTGTCGATCCGGCGTTGCGCGGGGCGGCGACCGGCTATCTCGATCATGGCGCGGGGCTCAAACTTTGGCCGCGATTCCTCGACATTCTCAACACAGCAGGATTATCCGGGGCGGAACAACAGGCGGCGATCGATGCCGCCAACCAGGTGTTCATGCTGTTCGAGCGTGAGCTTCTGGCCCATTTTGAACCCGATGGAGCCGCGCCCGGCCAATGAATCAATACGCCTCCCCCGGCACTCCGCTCGATGGCGGTGTCGATCTGACCAATTGCGACCGCGAACCGATCCACAGGCTTGGCCGTATCCAGGGCTTCGGCTTTCTGGTGGCCGTCTCGTTCGACTGGATCGTTCAATATGTTTCGGCCAACAGCGCCGATTGGCTCGGCTCGGAGCCCGACGACACGATCGGTCGCCCGCTGGGCAATTTCGCCGACGGGGATTTCCTTCACACCATCCGCAACCATGTCCAGCATCTGACGGGCGCGGACGATGTGGAGCGGGTGTTCGGCGTTCAGTTGACCGAGGGCGGAGCGCCGTGTGACACGGCGGTTCACGTTTCGGGATCACTGATTATCATCGAATGTGAGCCGGCCCGGACCGGCGCGGAAGGCAACGACTCCATGGTCCGCCGCATCGTGCAGCGCCTTCAGGCCGCGGATTCGGTGGACAAGCTGTGCAAGTCGGGCGCCAGTCTGGTGCAGGCGCTGACCGGCTTTGACCGGGTGATGATCTACAAATTCCTGCACGACGACAGCGGCGAGGTGGTTGCCGAATCCCGCCGGCAGGGTATCGACAGTTTTGCGGGGCTGCGCTATCCCGCCTCTGACATCCCCCGCCAGGCGCGCGAACTCTACAAGCGCAACCTGATCCGCATCATTGCCGATGTGGACGGGCAACCCCATGCCTGCTTGTACTTTATGTTGAGGCGCTGATATTGAGCTCC
>NZ_CAXAXY010000044.1:0-22919 GCF_963972885.1 uncultured Pelagibacterium sp.
AAACGGCCCGCAGATCGGAAAGCGCCACATGCGGCAGCACCAAGTTCTGCTCATGGCTCACCCGCACCTCGTCGAACGAATAGCGCTCGGCGAGCTCCGCCACCGCCTCCATCTGCTCTGCCGTCGCATCGCCGGGCGCCCCGCCGATGGGCTTGAGCGAGATGGTGATCGAGGTATAGCCCGACCGGGCATGGGGGAACGTGTTGTTCTCCAGAAACCGCCCATAGGCCGGATCGAGAATCTTTTCGCGCTCCACATCGATGGAAACGACCCCGTGGTCCTTATAGGCCGGCTGCGCGAAATAGGCGTTGATCCGGTCCAGTTCGGCCTCGGGCAGCGTGAGCACCCCGCCGCGCGCATGGGAGAATTCCTCTTCCACCTGCGCCTTGATGGTTTCCAGCCCTTCCTCATGCACGAGGATCTTGATGCGCGCCTTGTACTTGTTGTCCCGACGCCCATAGCGGTTATAGACCCGCAGGATACTCTCCAGATAGGCCAGCAGATGTTCATGCGGCACAAAGCCGTTGATCAGCTTGCCGATCATCGGCGTCCGCCCCAGCCCGCCCCCGACATAGACCGCCCAGCCGACTTCGCCCGACCCGTTGGTCTGCGCCATCAGCCCGATATCGTGAAATTTCACCGCAGCCCGGTCATTGGGCGCACCGGTAATGGCGATCTTGAACTTGCGCGGCAGGAAGGTGAATTCGGGATGCAGGCTTGACCACTGCCTTATGATCTCGGCCACCGGACGCGGATCGATGATCTCATCGGCCGCCGCCCCGGCAAACTGATCGGTCGTCACGTTCCGAATGCAGTTTCCCGATGTCTGGATCGCATGCATTTCCACGCTCGCCAGATCGGCCAGGATTTCGGGAATATCGCGCAGCTTGGGCCAGTTGTACTGGATATTCTGGCGCGTCGTGAAATGCCCGTAACCCCGGTCATACTTGCGCGCGATATGGCCCAGCATCCGCATCTGCCTGGACGAAAGCGTGCCATAGGGCACCGCAACCCGCAGCATATAGGCGTGAAGCTGGAGATAGAGCCCGTTCATCAGCCGCAGCGGCCGGAACTGGTCTTCCGTCAATTCCCCGGAAATCCGGCGGCGGACCTGGTCTGAAAACTGCTCGACGCGCTCACTTACAAACGCCGCGTCAAATTCGTCATATCGATACATGTTCGTCCTCGCCCAGATGCTGGCGGTCAAAGCGTGGCGCGGTCGGCCCTTCCGACCGTATGCGCTCACGGATACGGTTGGCGTGGATCGCGCCATTGATCGTTTCGACGTCCTCGGTTTCAAGGCTCAGAATCCGCCCCGTCGCCCTTGTCCCGGCCATGGCAGCGTCCAGCGCCTCGGTCTCGTCCTTGCCAAACACCCGCGCCGCCTGAATGTCCTCAACCCAATTGCCTTGCGGATCGAGATACACGGTCGCCCCGGAGAGCAGTTCATTGCCTGTGAGGATTTTCGTCATTTCACTCAATACGTTACAGAAACCATCGGATTCATTTTAGAGGCGACATCTGGACGACATTCGACAGCGCTGCCCAACCCAACCACCGTCATCCTCGGGCTTGACCCGGGGATCCGCCTCGCCACCATTGTACGCAGCAGAAGTGTGTCGCACGGCTGGTGCCGCGAACACCGTCTGCGCCAGCGGCGCCACTGCAGATTGCCGGGTCAAGCCCGACAATGACGCTGCGATTGAAACGCCAAGCGCAATCGCCATCACGCCACCCGCTCCACCTGCGCCGCGATTGCTTCGGCCTGCGCCCAATCGCCTTCGGCCACCGCTTCGCCGATAAAGATGATCGCCGGCCCATCGGCAAAATCGATTGCGCCCGACGCCAGCCCGCCGACAGTTCCCGCATAAAGCGTCTTGTCGGCTCGCCCGGCATTGACCACGATCCCCACCGGCACCGCGCCCGAAAGCCCCTGCGCCATGAGATCGCCCGCCACCTGCCCGGCAATCGACTTGCCCATGTAAAGCCCCAGCGTCAGCCCCGACTCGGCCAGCGACGCCCAATGAGCAAGATCGGAATTGTCAGCGCCATGCGCCGTGGCAAACACGAAGCCCGAGGAGACCTTGCGCAGCGTCACCGGCGTTGCCGTATCTGCTGCCGCAGCCAGCGCCGAGGTCACGCCCGGCACAATGGAATAGGCGATGCCAGCCTTGCGCAATGCCGCGATTTCCTCGCCCGCGCGCCCGAACACCATCGGATCGCCCGATTTGAGCCGCGCCACCTTCTTGCCTTCACCCGCCAGCCGCACGATCAGCGTGTTGATCTGGGCCTGCGAAAACGAGTGATGCCCTTTGGCCTTGCCCACCGAAATCCGGTCGGCATCGCGCCGCCCCATTTCGACGACAGCGGAGGGCACCAACCGGTCGTGAACGATAACGTCCGCTTCCTGCAACAGGCGTTGGGCGCGCAGCGTTAGCAGATCCTCCGCCCCCGGCCCGGCCCCGATCAGCCACACCAAACCAGTGCCCGATGCCGCACCGGCATGTTCGGCAAGCAGCGCATCGGCTCGCGCCTCGCCCTGCCCGGCCGCAAGTGCACCTTCGATATCGGGCGCCGTGACCAGCGCCTCATAATAGCGCCGCCGCGCGACGCCATCGGAAAGCAACCGAGCAACCTTGTCGCGCATCGATCCGGCCAGCCGCGCGATATCGCCCAGCCGCGGCGAAAGCATCGCCTCGATTTTCGCCCGCACCAGCCGCGCCAGCACCGGCGCATCGCCTTCGGACGAAATGGCGATTGAAATCGGCGCCCGGTCGACAATGGCCGGGGTGAAAAAATCGCAGTTTTCGGGAACGTCCACCTCGTTGACCGGCACGCCCGCCTCGCGCGCCAGCTTCAAAGCCCGCGCGCCCTCCGGCCCATGGTCGGCCACAAAGGCCAGCGCCGCATTGGCAAAATCGTCCGGCTCGACCGACCGCGCAACCAGCGTCACGTCCAGCCCTGAAAAATCGGCCTCGAATTCGTGGGCGAACAGAACCACTTCCGCGCTGGTCTTGGCCGCCAGCCGCGCCTTGGCCAGTGCTTCCTCGTCGCCGCCCACAATGACGATGCGCCGCCCTTTGACTGCGACCGAAACCGGGAATGTGTTAAGCCGTGCCACGGGTGAGGGTCTCCTGGCCGTAAACGAGATCGGTTCAGTTTTTGGAACTGGCGGCGGCATCGGGAGGACACACGCACAGCCAAACATGCGCAAAATTAGGGGTTTCCGGCCCATCCAGCAAGCGCAACAACGGCGTTCGGAGACTTATTTCCCTGGGCAGGAAGCCCTTGGAACACCGCGCGCGGCCAAGGTCGCAATGCGCGAATAAATTTCCCTCTCGCTCCCGACGCGAAAAACACGACTCGCGCGCTGGAGAATAACCAAAAGCCTCCCTCACCCACCGCTCCGCGCCCATTTCCCCAAAGGAGAGGTATATCCCCGCGCTCGCGGGTTCGTACCTCTCCCTTGGGGGGCGAGGTCGGAGCTTGCAAAGCAAGGTCCGGTGAGGGGGCCTTTCTTTTTGTGCGCTGTTGTCACCGCGCCGACATTTCCCTGTCACACCCCTGTAAGCCCCTCATCGTAGAGCCATCCTGTGAGTTCCCCACAGGAGACAGGACGCGATGACTCCCGCCCCCAGAACCCTTTTCCTTGCCGGCCTTCTTGCCGCAACCGCCCTTTGCGCCCCCATCCCCGCGATGGCCCAGGCCAGCCAGGCCGATGAGCGCTTGTTGACCGACCCCTTCCTTCAACTCCCCACCCAGGACGGCGTCCACGTCGTGTGGTTCACCGAGTTCGAAGGAGAGGACCACACAGTCGTCGTCGGCGAGCGCGAATTTGCCGCCGAAACCATAAAGATGAGCCGTCTGGCCGAGGACAACCAGTCCTGGGTCGGCACCCAGAATGGTGACGGCTCGGTCTTCTCCGCCACCACGGCCCGCGACGTCTGGCGTCACGAAGCCTATGTGGACGGCCTCACGGCCGGTGAGCGCGAGGCCTATTTCGTGCGCTCGGCGGACGAGAATGGCGAAACCGTCGAAAGCCGGGAATTTTCCCTCGCCCCGCTTCCCGCCGAAGGGCAGCCCCTGCGCATCCTTTTGACCTCCGATCATCAGCTCAAGCCGATGACCCCGACCAACATGCAAAAGATCGCCGAAAATGTCGGCGAACTCGACGCCGTGTTCTTTTCCGGCGATCTCCAGAATATCCCCGACCGCGCTTCGGAATGGTTCGACGACAATCGCGGCTTTGCCTTCTTCCCCGGTCTTCAGGGCCACGCCGCCTATGCGCTGGCCCAGTCGCGCACCGAGGGCGATATCACGTTCGACACGACGACCACCTATCACGGCGGCGAAATCATCCAGAACGCCCCGCTGTTCCCGGTCATCGGCAACCACGAAGTGATGGGCCGCTACAATCCCGCCACCACGCTGGGCAGCCAGTTCAACGACCCGCGTCCCCGCGCCGTTGCCGAAGCGCTCTATGAAGCCAATGCCGACCTCTACAACCCCTCGGGCGACGCGCAAATCCGCGAACAGTGGATCGCCGACAATTCGTTCAACACCACCACCTATGAGGAAATCTTCACCCTCCCCGCGGACGGCCCGGGCGAAGAGACCTATTACGCCATCCGCTACGGCGATGTGTTCATGATCGGGCTTTACGGCACCCGCATCTGGCGGTCCCCCTCGCAGGATGAAGGCGTTCGCGGCAAATACCGCGAGGCGGCAGCCGACCTCGACACCCCCGACAATTGGGGATGGGGCGAATTCATCTTCGAGGATATGGCCGAAGGCTCCGAGCAGTATGACTGGCTGGTTTCCGTGCTCGAAAGCGAGCAATTCAAGTCGGCTCCGGTCAAGCTCGCGCTCATGCACCACCCGTCACACGGCATGGGCGACAATTCCATCCCCGCTTACGCGAACCCCGAACAGATCCTCGACTATGACGAGGCTGGCCGTTTGACCGGCGTGCGTTACGACTATCCGGTCGATGCCGATATGTTCGTCAACCACGTCGAACCGCTCCGTTCGGACGCCGGCGTGCAGTTCGTCCACACCGGCCATTCCCATGTCTGGTATCGCTTCGTGAACCCGGCCGGTATGAACATCCTCGAGACCTCCAATGTCGGCAACAACTATGGTTGCTACGTCGAAGGCCACCAGGCCCGCGGCAACGCCCCCTCCGGTTTCGATTACGATCCGGCCGACTACGCCGTCACCGGCGATCCGCACGGCTACGAACCGGTCATGCCCACCGAGTTTTCGCCAATGACCAATGCATCCTCAGGCGAAGACCTCCCCTGCATCGCCAGCAACGAGCTGACCGCGTTCTCGGTCCTCGAAACCGGCCCCGACGGGACGACCGTCAGCTCCTACGTCTTCGACACCACCGACCCGCAAGGCGAAGTCGAACTGTTCGACAGGTTCGAACTGAACTGATCCCTTTGCAAAAAAACAAGGCCCCGCTTCGGCGGGGCCTTTTGCATTCGAACGCGCGGGTTTAGCTCCCTTCGCTTCCCCGGCGAAAGCCGGGGCCCACGGGAGCGACATCAGGCGGTGATTTCGTAGTTGATGCTGCTGGACCCCGGCTTTCGCCGGGGCAGAGGGCGGAGAACACTCCTGATAGACCGTCGCCGATCCTACCCTTGGCGGCTCGGCACGTTCACGACCAGCCCATCGAGGTCGTCGCGGATCTTGATCTGGCATGAAAGCCGGCTGGTGTCTTTGACGTCGAAAGCGAAATCGAGCATGTCCTCTTCCATCGAGGAGGGGCCGCCCGTCACCCCATACCATTCCTCTTCCACATACACATGGCACGTCGCGCAGGTACACGCCCCGCCGCACTCGGCCACGATGCCGCGCACCCCGTTGCGGATCGCCGTCTCCATCAGTGTCGCACCATTTTCCGCTTCGACTTCGCGGCGCGCGCCATCGGGTTCAACGAACGTGATCATAGGCATGGAAAAGGGCTCCGGGGATAAATCTGTGAGGTGCCCCGGATATAGGAAAACCATCCCGCACACACAAGCGCATCAATAAACGCAAATGTGGGGCTACCGAACGCACAAGTCCATGGATTTTAGCGCCATTGTTGGCGCGAAAATTCAGTCCGAAACGATCGATGAAATGTATCCGCACACCTCGGAAACCGCCATGCCCAGATCGGCCAGCGTCTCCTCGTCGAGCTTGCCGTCACGGGCAAATTCGACTTCCGCCGCCCGCGCCTGGGAGGCCAGAACCATGGCGCCAATGCCCTGCGCGGCACCCTTAAGCGTATGAAGTCCAAGGGTTATTTCATGGGGATCGGTCGCAGCGCTCACCCGCTCGAAATAGATCGCGACCTGCTTTTCAAACATGCGCAACACTTCGCATTCCAGCGCCCTGTCCCCCAACGTCTGACGCGCCAGATGCACCAGATCGATCGGCCGGTTGGTCCTGTCCACTTTCAATGAATCGAGGCTCACCCCCACCCGCGGCTGCATCATCTTTCCCACCATCACGCAATCGTCACAATCACTACCGACAGCTTAACCTTGATTGGATAAAAAGACCCTTAATCTCTGATATCTGCTATATTTTCAGCCCTGGTGGGTACACGAAAAAAGTCGTTAACGGTCTTTTAATAAAGATTTCAGCAATGGCCCCAAACCGTGTATAACTCACGATAGAGAATTGGCTGTTGGGATCACTGCGGGGCATTTTTCCGCGCGTTCCGTATCCCGGCCGGCGATGGATCCGAAGCGGCTAGCCCCCGCCAAGGTATTGTCGAAAAAGCCGTTTTTCTAAAATTTGCGGCGCATGAGTAAAGAGTATTTAGAGTATGGCGAACAAGTCGACCCCACCCAAGGACGATCCGGCAGCGCTTGCGTTTTCAGCTGTCGAAAACGCACTCAAGGACTCGGTCTTCTCGATGGATGACAAGCCCGCCCGCAAGATAGAAAGCCAGCCGGCAAACCGCGAGCCCAAGCGCGAACAGCGCCGCGAGGCCCCCACCAACACCGAACGCCTGCGTGCCGCCGACAAGATCGCCGCCCAGGCGTCCTCGGTCGCCAATGACGACCGCTCCACCGCCGCATCCGCTCTTTACGCCCTCCAGTCGCGCGCCTCGAACGCGCCGATCTGGTTTGCCATAACCGCGTCCCTGCTCTGGCTGGTCGGCGTCGGCCTGATCGCCGCGCTCCGCTATGGCCCGCGTTTCACCGAAGGGCTTTCGGTCGCCGAATTCGTCCAGAGCCTTGATTTTGCAGCCCTCGCCGCGATTATCGCGCTCCCCATTCTGGCAATGATTTCCATTGCTTTCCTTGTGCGCCGCGCCCAGGATCTGCGCCTCGCCGCCGCTTCGATGACCCAGGCCGCCATGCGCCTGACCGAGCCCGAATCGGCCGCCGCCCATAAGATCGCAACCGTCGGCCAGGCCGTGCGCCGCGAGGTCAACGCCATCGGCGACGGGCTTGAACGCGCCCTCTCGCGCGCCGGAGAGCTCGAAGTGATGGTCCACAACGAAGTGACCGCCCTTGAGCGCACCTATTCCGACAACGAGACGCGCATGCGCCAGTTGATCGAGGAACTGGCCAGCCAGCGCGACGCCGTCGTCACCAATTCCGAGCGCATGCGCGAGGCCATCGCGGCCGTGCACGGCAATGTAACAACCGATCTCAACGAGATCGGCACCTCGATCACCGACCGCCTCAAGACCACCGGCGGCGAAATCACCCAGGCGCTTTCCGATCGCGCAACGGCGATGACGGAATCGATCGAAACGGCTGGAACGACAATCGAAACCACCTTCGAGCGCCGCTCGCAGAGCTTTGCCGAAACCATCGAGGGCCGCACCGCCGATCTGATCATGGCGCTCGACGACAGCGCCGGCCGCCTCGACGGCACGCTGACCGACAGGGCCGAGGCGCTGGCCAGCGCAATCGACACCTCGACCGACCGTCTCGACACCGTACTCACCTCAAGTGCCTCGAGCGTCCAGATCGCGCTCGAAGGGCATTCAAACATGGTGGAAACCGCGCTCAGCGACACGACGGGCGCGCTCAACACCCTGTTCGACACCAGAACGGCCGATCTCACCAACGCGCTCGATAGCCGCAACCAAATTCTCGAAGACGCTCTGGGCGCCGGCGTCGGGCGCATCGAAACCGCCTTCGAGGGCCGTGCGGAGGCGATTGCAAAGGTTCTTGGCACCGGCGTCGAGGACGTACAGGCTGCGTTTGCCGGTCGTGCCGATGCACTCGCCGATGCCCTGGGAACCGGCGTTGCCGAGGTTCGGGCTGCATTCGAGGGCCGTGCCGAAGCGCTCGCCGACGCGCTGGGCATGGGCGTGGAAAACATCGAGTCCGCCTTCGGGCGTCGTACCGATGCCTTGACCGAAGCGCTGGATCAGCGGGCCAGCGAAGTCACCGAGATGGTCGACACACGCATCAACACGCTGGTCAATTCCCTCGATTCTCACACGATCTCGTTTTCGGCGGCCATTGAAGAAAAATCGGCCACCATCGGCGACGTCCTCAAGGGATCGACCGAATCCATCCTTGTGGATTTCTCGCGCCGTTCCGAAGCTCTCGGGACCAGCTTTACGGCTCTGGGCGAAACGGTCTCCAACGGGATCGCCAGCCGCGCCGAAGAGGCAGAGGCAACCCTGAGCCGGATCACCAATCGGCTCGATGAGACCTTCTCGATCCAGTCCAACGCCCTCCAGAGCCAGATCGAATCCATGAGCCTGCGGCTGGATGGCGCGCTTGAGGAATCGACCGAGCGGACGCGCGACATCCTGACCCGGGCCGGAACCGATACTCTGGCCCAGCTCAACGCGCGGGTCGACGAAATCTCTGTCATTCTCGACAGCCGCATCGGCCAGGTCGACACCATCGTGGGTGAAAAGGGCGAAAAGCTCGTCTCCTCGCTCGATGCCCACACCTCCGAGATCGCCGAGCGGTCCAACAGGCTCGAAACACTGCTCGACGACAAGGGCCGTGCCCTTGCCAGTGCCCTCGAAACCGGCGGCGAAAGCTTTGGCGCCATGGCCGACGCCAAGACCGCGGCCCTCACCGAAGCCCTCGATGCGCGTGCCGAGGCCATTACATCGGCCGTCGATCTGCGCACCGATGCCCTGTCCGCTGCGCTCGACACGCGCGCGGACGCGCTCAATTCCAGCCTCGACATTCGCACCGAAGCGCTCACATCCGCCTTTGACGGTCGGGCCGAACAGATCGGTGCCGCCCTTGATGGCCGCGCCGAGGAAATCGCGTCGGCCATTGAAAGTCGCACAGGCAATCTGACGTCGGCCATCGACAGCCGCACCGAGCACCTTACGGCGGCCCTTGACGGCCGAACCGAAACCTTCACGTCTGCCCTTGATGGAAGAACCGAACAGTTCACCTCGGCACTCGACAGCCGCAGCGAACAGCTGACCTCCGCGCTCGATGCGCGCACCGAGCAGCTCGATACCGCACTGTCGGCGCGCACCACTCAGCTCGACGACACTCTGGCCGAGCGCGCCAATGCGATGAATTCGATGCTCGACATCACCTCTAACCAGCTCTCGGAAACGCTGACCGAGCGCACACGCTATATGGGCGGGTTGATCGATGAGTCCGCAGAACGCCTCGAGCGTTCGATCACGGGCCAGGCCCGCGGCCTCGAAGAATCGCTCGACGAAAAAGCCCGCCTTATGGCGGAGTCGATTTCCGGCAAGACGAGCGAACTCACCACGGCGGTCGACGCTTCGGGCGAGCGCATCCGCCTCACAATCGATGGCAGCCTGACCAATGTCACCGAGACGATGGAAAGTCGTTCGGCCCAAATGTCCGAGCTCATCGAAAGCAAGGTGGCCGAACTCAATTCCAATATCGGCCGTGAAATTGACGCCGCAGTCGACAAGATCAGCGGCGCGGAATCCGGTGTCACCGCCAGGATCGGCGAGGCCGCGACTTCGGTCGGTCAGAGCGCCCGCGATGCCGCCGACCTCGTCGAAGCGCGCCTCACCGAAGCCCGCAGCGCAATTACCGAGATGGTCGATGACCGCCTGGGCACCCTGCCCGAAGCGATCACCACCCGCGCCGAAATCACCGCCGAGCGCCTGGCCGGCCTCAACGAGGCCATCCACGGCACGATCACCGATTCCATGCGCGACCTCGAAAGCGGCGCAGATCGCATCGAATCCACCCTCACCGGCTCGATCCACAGCGCCATCGGCCAGTCCATGTCCGACCTTGAAACCGGCGCCAGCCGGATCGAAGAGGTGCTCAACGACAAGCTGGCCAACGTTACGGCCAACATCTCCGCCGACGTCGAACAGACCGCCATGCGGATGGACGCGGTGGTCCGCAAGGCCATGGAAGAGCTCAAGGTTGCCTCGGTTCATATCGAGGATCTGGTGGAAGTGCGCGCCGTCGCTACGGCGGACGAACTGGGCCGCAAGGCTTCCGAGATCAACCGGATCGTCTCCGAACACACCGACCGATTCGCCGAACTCATCGACACCAAGCAGAACCAGCTCACCAACGCGCTGGGCAGCCAGACCAACCTGCTGCGCGCTGCGCTCGAAGCCAATGCCCGCGACGCCGAAGACATCATGTCGGAATCGTCCAATCGCATTCAGCACGAGATCACCGACTCGCTGCGCAAGCTCAACGATGCCAATTTGCTGCTCCAGCGCGTTCTGGAAGCCTCGACCGGCAATCTGGCCCGCCTGCAGGGCAATGTCGGCGAGCAGACGCAGGCCTATACAAGCGCCGTTCGCGACGCGATGGCCGGCACCGAAGAGGCTGGTACGATGATGAGCCAGCACGTCGAAGCGCTGCAGAACACCATGTCTGCAATGCTCGAACAGTTCGGCCAGCTCTCGGGCAAGCTGGACTCCGAGACCGCCGGCTTCACCGATGCCGCCGCCAACCTTGCCGAAGTATCCAACTCCACGATGGACACGCTGGAAAACCGCCGTGGCGCCATGGAATCGCTTGCCGAAGGTTTTGCGGTCCGCACCGAGGAAATCGACAGCCGCCTGCGCGGTTTCGCCCAGTCGATCGCCGAAACGGTCAACCAGACCGAGCGCCGCCTGATTGCGGCCCGCAAGGCCATGGAAGAGGCTCTTGCCTCGACATCAGATGCCGTCACCGGCCAGATTTCGACAATTGGCGACCTCGCCTCGGGCGAAGGGCAACGGGCCAGCGACGCCCTGCGCCAGACCCAGGCCGACCTCCTCGCCGATATCGAGCGCGCTTACTCGGACGCTACCCGCCGGTTTGGCGACACCGCCGATGCCATGCGCACCACCGCATCTCAGCTCGGCCAGGAACTCGAAGCGACCCGCAACGAATTGCAGCGTTCCGTACTCGACCTGCCCGAAGAAACCCGGGCCAGCGCGGCGGCAATGCGCCGCGTGGTTGCCGAACAGATCGAGGCGTTGTCCGAGCTCAATGCCATCGTGCGTGCCCAGCCGGGCACCCATGAAGTGTCCAGCCGCGCAACGCCGCGCACGCCCTCGGCACGCCTTGCCGCTGCCGAACCGACCCGGTCGGCCGAGCCGGCACCTCATCAGCCCGCACGCCCCGCTCCTGCCCGTCAGCCGGAGCCGACGCGCCAGCAGGCACCTGTGATGACCCAGCCACGCCCGGCAGAGGCTCAAAAATCGCCGTCCGAGCGGCTCAACGAAGCGCTCACCCAGTCACGCGGCACCGCTGCCCAACAGCCGGCTTCCGCCGCCGCACCCCAGGAAGGCGGATGGCTGCGTGATGTCCTGCGCAACGCTTCGGCCAGCCAGCAGGCCGGCACCCAGCGCCCGCTGAACCTTTCGAGCCTGACCGAAGATATCGCCCGCGCCATCGACGACGATGCCCTCGCCGCCGCCTGGAACCGCTATCAGGATGGGGAATCGGGCGCTTTCAACCGCCGGCTCTACACAATCACCGGTCAGTCGACCTTCGACGAGGTGCGCCGCAAGCTCCAGCGCGATCCCGAATTCTCGCGCACGGCAACAGCCTATATGAGCGAATTCGAGCAATTGCTCGGCGAAGCTGCCAACGGCCCCAATGGCATGCAGCAGACCTTCAACCAGCTCGTGAGCAACCGTGGCAAGGTCTATACGATGCTCGCCCATGCCAGCGGCCGGTTGAACTGAGGCCTGCGAATTTGAATTGAGAAAGCGCACCCTGAGGGGTGCGTTTTTGTTTCGGCTTATGCAGCGATGCCGACACGGGAACGGATCGGCGCAAGCCGCCGCGCAAACTGGTCGGCAGCGGCCTCCCAGGTGAATTCCTTTGCTCTGGAAATCGCCTCGGAGCGCGGAATGGAAAGCGCCCGCTTAACGGCCGACTCCAGGTCAACTTCCAGCGCCCCGCCCTTGCCCGTCCCGATCACATCAATTGGGCCCATCACGGGATAGCCAGCAACGGGCGTGCCGCAGGCCATGGATTCGAGCATGACATTGCCGAAGGTGTCGGTGCGCGAGGGGAAGACGAAAACATCGGCACTGCGGTAGGCATCCCGCAGCGCTGCGCCCGTCAACTGTCCGGTAAAGACGACATCGGGAAAACGGTGCGTGAGAGCCCCCCGCTCCGGGCCGTCTCCAACAACGATTTTGGTGCCGGGATGCTTCAGCTCGAGAAACGCTTCGATGTTTTTCTCGACCGCGACCCGCCCGACATAGAGAAGATGCGGCCCCGGCAGACCCGCAAACATCGCCTTGGGTCCGGGGCTGAAGGCTGAAAGGTCCACCCCCCGTGACCAGACGGCGAGGTGACGGAAGAACCGCCGCCGCAAGTGTTTGAGAACCGAGGGCGTGGGCACCATGGTCGCCGATGCGGCGGCATGAAACCAGCGCAGATAGCCATAGCTCCACTCGACCGGCACGGGCAGGCGTGCCGCCAGATATTCGGGAAAGCGCGTGTGATAGCTGGTTGTGAAGGCAAGCTCGCCCGTCACGCAAAGTGTTCGTGCGGCCAACCCCAGCGGACCTTCTGTGGCAATGTGGATATGATCGGGCGCAAAATCGGCGATCATATCCTGCACCACCCGCAGCGATGGCAGCGGCACCCGGATTTCCGAATACGTCGGCAAGGGCAGCGTCCAGAACGGCTCGGGGGTGAGATATCTCACCTCATAGCCGCGCCGCGCCAGCGTGTTGCCAACGTTTTCAAGCGAACGCACGACACCGTTTACCTGCGGATGCCACGCATCCGATACAATCAGCAGCCGCGTCATGGGGCGACCTCCTGGGCAAGAGGCGCAACCGCCTGGGAACTGGGCACGGTCTTTTCGACCCAGCGGATCAACTCGAACCGCCCGTCCCTTGTCTCCACGATGGCTGTGCAGTTCTCGACCCAGTCACCGCAATTGAGATAGGTGACGCTCCCATGGTCGGCGATAGCCGCGGCATGGATATGCCCGCACACCACGCCGTCAAATCCCTGCTCCGCCGCTTCGCGCACCAACGCCGTCTCGAACCGCTCGACGAGCGCTGCAGCCCGGCTCACATTGGCCCGTGCCCAGGCCGAAAGCGACCAGCGCGGGCGGCCAAGTTTCTGGCGCACCCGGTTGATCAGCATGGCGGCGCGCAGTGCCAGATTGTAGGAAATATCCCCCAGCCACGAGACCCAGCGCGCATGACGCACGACGACGTCGAACTGATCTCCATGGATGACCAGATAGCGCTGCCCGTTTGCGCCGGTATGGACGGCCCGTTCGCGAACGTCTATGCCGCCAAACCGGAGCGCTGCGAATTCGCGAAGGAATTCATCGTGATTGCCCGGTACATAAACGATGCGCGCGCCCTTGCGCGTGCAGTCGAGCAAATGCTGAATGACCCGGTTGCAGGCCGGCGGCCAGTGCCAGCTCTTCTTCAGCTTCCACCCATCGACGAAATCGCCGACCAGATAGATGCAGTCGGCCTCGACCGATTGCAGAAAATCCAGCAATGCGCCCGCCTGGGCGCCGCGCATACCCAGATGCGTATCGCTGATAAACAGAGCGCGCAACTGAAGTGGTTTTTGTGCGGAATGCATCGACCGTACCGCAAGGCTGTTGGCTCGCGACTGTTCGAATGCCTGATTTGCGCAACTCTATTGTGACAGCGGGCGCGACTCGTTTTGCGCTTTGGTCGACCAGATCGAGAGCGAAATCAGGATCATGCCTGCGCCGATCGCCGAAAGCAGCCCCGCCGCCCAGAAGCTCTGCAATCCGAAATGGGCTACCAGCGTCCCGAAAAACAGCAGCGCAACGACCGAGCAGATCTGCTTCATGACAACATAAAAGCTCTGCGCCTGGGCCGCGATTTCCTCGCTCGTCCAATTGGCGATGAAGGTGACAATGCCCATATAGGCCAGCCCGAACGTCATCATGTGCAGCGCCTGCAACAAGACCAACTGCCAGACATCGGTTGCATACGCCATTCCGATCCAGCGCAGGACGCCGCTGACACAGGCCGCGAGCAGCAGATGCCGGGCCGAAAACCGCCGTGCGAAATGGGAAAAGAACAGCATGGTGACGATCTCGCAGACCGGCGCCACGATCCACAATATGCCCACCGCGGCCTCCGGCACCCCCGCTCTGAGCCACAACAGCGCGCCAAAACTGACAAGCAGCATATGGCTGGCCTGTAATATTGCCGCCCCGAGAAGCGTCAGGACGAACCACGGCCTGGCCACCTGCCGCAGGGTCTGGCCGGCTCCGGGCGCACTCACCAGCGGCGCACCGGCTTGCCCGCCCCCGTTTTGCGATCGGAAGAACGGCAGTGGCAGCGCCGATAACCCGCGCAGCAGTGCCGTGGCAATCAGTAACGGCACGAACACGGCGATTCCCACCCAGCCAAACATCCATCCGGCTAGCGCCGTCCCGCCGATATAGCCGAATGTGCCCCAGATTCGCACCCGCGCGAAATCGGTGCCGCGCCGCCGCGTCATCCTTATGGCCGCTGCGTCGATCACCGGCTCGATGGCCATGATGGGGATGACCAGCAAGGTGTTGAACAGCAAAATGCCCCAGAACGCGTCGACAAAGACAAACCCCAGCGACACCACTGCGCTGACCAGTGATCCGGCAACGATTACGCCGCGCCAGTCGCTGGCCTTGTCCGCTACGCGCCCGACAAGCAGATTGAGCACGATCATGATAAAGATCGGCGTCGCACTGATGATGCCGATTTCCTCTTCCCCGATCCCTCTGCCGTCCAGCCACACGGGCAAGAGCAGCGTCGAGACGCCGATCGGCAGATACATGGCCGCATAGAACAGGCCCGTGCGCATTTCGGGCGTCGTCAGCCGCTCGGGCAGGCTCGGAAGCATCGGGAAGGATCCGGAAGGCGAGATAAAGACACGCGACCATGCACACGCGCTACCAGAACTGGCAAGCGGCAAGTACCGTCAATTTCGTAAGAACTCAGCTTGCCCGCAACCGGCCCAGCCCGCGCCGTTTGCGCGGCGGCGCAGAGATGTCCTTCCAGCGGATCAGCTCGAACGCACCGTCATGGCCCTCGACGATGGCCGTGCAGCTTTCCACCCAGTCGCCTGAATTGATGTAGTGAATGCCGAATTTGTGGTGCATGGCGGCCTGGTGGATATGACCGCAGATCACCCCCTCGACTTTGGAATTGCGCGCTTCGAGCGACAGCGCTTCCTCGAACCGCCCCATGACCGAAACCGCGCTCTTGACCTTCTGCTTGGCCCAGGCCGACAGCGACCAATAGCTGAGCCCCATACGACGGCGCACCCAGTTGATCGGCGCATTGATGGTCAGCGCGAAATTATAGGCCCAGTCCCCGATATGGGCGAGCCATTTGGCGTTGGCGACGACAACGTCGAACTGGTCCCCATGGATCACCAGATAGCGCTTGCCGTCCGCCGTGATGTGGATCATGCGATCGACGATTTCGACGCCGCCGAAATAGGTGCCCAGATAATCGCGCAGGAACTCGTCATGATTGCCCGCAAGATAAACGATGCGCGCTCCTGCCCGTGCCTTGCCGAGCAATACATTGGCCAGCGCATCGTACTCGGCCGGCCAGTTCCATTCCTTTTGCAAACGCCATCCATCGATCAGGTCGCCCACGATATAGATCGTATCGGCCTCATGGATCGCCAGGAACTTGAGGAGTTCCTCGACCTGAATTGCCTGCATCCCCAGATGGACGTCGCTGATAAAGAGCGCCCTGACGTGCCGGACGGTCCCCGTTTCTTGCATGCAGAAAGTACCTTGTCCTACCTGAAGCGCATTCTGATTCCCCATCAGCGCGGCCCGGGCACTTTAGACGAGCGATCCCCGATGGCAAAATCGTTTCGGCCGGCCTCTATGTCAGAGGATGAACAGGACCACCGAAGCCAGCATCAGGACGGCCAGAATCGGGCCAAGATATTTTTCGGTGCCCGTTTTACGCAGGAAAGCAATCAAACCGCGCCCGAACACCATCCACGTCCCGACCGAAAAGACGCTGACCAGTGCACAGCCCAGCGACACCAGCAACAGGTTGACCAGCCTGCCCTCGCCGGCCGGAACGAACAGCGCCACAAAGCTCAGCGCCATGGCCCAGGCTTTGGGATTGATCCACTGAAAGCCCGCCGCCTCATGGAGCCGCATGGGCCGCTCGCTGCCCTGCACATTGCCGATCCTGATGCCGAGCATTGTCCAGGCCATCCACACGAAATAAAGCGCTGCACCGTACCGCATGGCCGTGTTGATCCAGGGATAGGCTTCAAACACGCCGGCCAGCCCGAACCCCACCACAAACACCATCACGGGAAACCCCACCATGATGCCCACGCCATGCGGAACCGTAGCCGCCAAACCGAACTTGGCGCTCGAAGTCATGACCATAAGATTGTTCGGGCCGGGAGAAAACGAAGCGGTGGCACACGCCAAAAAGAATGCGGCCACCAAAGAACCGTTCAACATGTCCATGGACGCCCCACAACGTCAGTAATGTTGACCTAATAGCAGCTTTTCACCAATTTGCCAATCCGCCAAACCTTACAGCGCGTCGGCGATCTTTTTGACTGTATTCCAGTTTCGCGACGTACCAATGCCCGTACGCCCCGCTGTCAGGACGCCGGCCAGTTTCGATGTGGCAAATCCATCGCCGAAATAGATCCACGGGTCGCCATCGATCACGCGCACGATCTCGGCGCCGCTCGCACGGTCCTCGATCAGGCTTTGCGCCTCCGCCGCCATTGGTTCGCGCATCACGCGCACCGCCACGCGCGATCCGTCGGTTTTCGATTGCTCGGGAAAAGGGTTCGCGGCCACCAGCCGTTCCCATCGGGTGCCCTCACGCACGATGAAATCGATATGACGGCCGAACGCCTTGGCAAATGCCGGCTCGACGGTCTTCTCGATGGCCTGCGGGTCATTGCCTTCGGCCGTAAACACCACATTTCCCGTGGCCAGCAGCGTCCTGACGTCGCTATGACCCAACGCTTCGAGCAATTCGCGCCACGGTGCATTGATGACGCGCTTTCCATCCGGCAGGGAGATCGAATAGAGCAGGCCCACGAACCGGGTCACGGGACCATGCCCATCTTGCGCTTGAGAGCCAGGATTCGTCCGTAGCTCTGCGCGATCCGGTCGGCAAATTCGGGATTGGCCCGCCCTTCATCGACAAGGATCTGATGGATTTCGCTGCCCAGCGCACGGTCATAAGCGGCGGTGTTGGAAAACAGCAGGACATCCATCCCCGCTTCCACCGCAACCACAACGGTGTCGTGCAGATCGAACCGCGAGCGGATGGCCCCCATTTCCAGATCGTCGCTGATCGCCACGCCGGCAAATCCCAACTCGCGACGCAGCACGCCCTCGATCCAGGTGCGTGAGAGACTCGACGGAAGCTGCCGGGCATCGTTGCCCTGGACATCGGCGTTATAAAGATGGGCTACCATCACCATGTCGGCCAGATCGGCATCGATCATGTCCCGATAGGGTTCGAGCTCGACCGGCTGCCACATCCCGGTGACATCCACAAACCCCTCATGGGTATCCGCAGCACTCGACCCATGGCCGGGAAAATGCTTGAGCGCCGTCGCCATGCCTGCGCCGCGATGCGCCTCGACAAATGCCGAGGCCAGCGCGGTAACTTGAACCGGATCAGTGCCATAGGCGCGCTCATAGCGGGCGATGATCGGATTGTCGGGGTTGATATCGAGATCGACCACCGGCCCGAAATTGACGTTGAAACCCAGCCGCGCCAGATCGCCGGCCAGACCGGCATAGATTGCCCTGGCGCGATCCGGCGTCTGGGCCGCAACAGCGCGTGCCGAGGGAATCTCATCAAATCCGACTGCCGCCGTGAGCCGCTCGATCTGCCCGCCCTCCTGGTCGAGCGCGATGAACGGCGGAAGCCATGGACGCGCCGCGATCAGGCTGCGGTTGATGCCGCTCACCGCCGCAAGGCTGTCCACATTGATGCGCAGGAACGTCACGCCACCGATTTCGCCCCGCGCGATCTGTTCACGCACGGCCCGCACGCCAGCGGCATCGGGGGAACTGCCCCGAAAGCCCACCATGACCATCTGCCCCGCCATATCCTCAAGGCTTTGCGCCGAGGCGGGTTCGCCGGGCACGATCAGCCCAAGGATAAGACAAAGAGAGGCAAGAATGCGCATGGCCTGCTTTCTGTGTGCGGCGGGAAGGGCAAATGTGCCCGATTCCCCGACCGGCCAGGCCAATCTTTCGCAACTTTGGGGCACAAATCAGCCCATGCGCATGACTGTGGACAGCCTGTCATGTTCGGCGGCGAGCAGTTTGACGACGATGTCTTCAGCCGGGCCGGGACGCGAAAAGAAATACCCCTGCCCCGTCTTGCACCCGGCAAGGCGCAGAAGCCACGCCTGATCCTGGTTCTCGATGCCCTCGGCGACCACATGTTTGCCCAGTGACTCAGAAAGCATGAGCACCGCCCGGATGATGGCCGAAGCCTCCCCATCCCCCGGCAGACCCCGCACGAAGCTCTGGTCGATCTTGATCGTATCGACCGGCAACCGGCCCAGATAGCTCAGCGAAGAATAGCCCGTGCCGAAATCGTCGAGCGCGATCCCGACCCCTTCCGCACGCAAAACGCGAAGCTTTTCGGTAACGTGAGAGGTCTCGGTCACCAGAAGGCTCTCGGTGATTTCCACCTGCAACCGCTCGGGCGGCAGGCCCGATTGTGCCAGGGCCGACCGGACGTCGGCAATGATGTCGCCGAGCTCGAACTGAAGCGCAGAAACATTGACCGAAAGCCGCACCGGACGCGGCCAGTTGGCCACTTCTCTTGCCGCCGCATGCAGAATCCAGCGGCCAAGCTCGACGATAAGCCCGGTCTCTTCGGCAGCGGGAATGAATTTACCCGGTGGAACCGACCCCAGTTCAGGATGCGTCCAGCGCGCAAGAGCCTCCACACCGGTAATTTCTCCGGTCTCGAGATCCACCTGAGGCTGATAGTGAACCGAAAATTCCTCACGGGCCAGCGCCGCACGCAGCGCGATTTCCATGTCCTGCTTGGACTTGATGCGCGTGTCCATTTCCTTGGAAAAGGCAAGGGCGCGATTGCCCGACTGATCCGATGCTATCGAGAGCGCGACGCCCGCATGGCTGACCAGTGCATCGGGCGCGCTGCCCGAAAGATCGGAATCGCTCATGCCCACCCGGGCACCGATGATGGCCCCGTGCTCGTCCAGTGTATAGGGTCGCACCACCTCGGCAATCAATGCTTCGGCAAACCCCATGCCGCCGTCGTCGCCCAGCAGTCCCTCCCGCAGCACGGCAAAGGCGTTGCCCTCCAGCCGCGCCACGCTGATCGGCCCCAGAAGTTCCAGCCGGGCCACCACCTGCTTGAGCAGGGCATCGCCATAGGCGTGACCCAAAGTATCGTTGACCGTCTTGAGCCGCGAAAGCCCGATCAGATAGACGCTGACACCCCGCACCCGGCCGTTTGGCGTGGCCAGCAGCTCCCCGATCGTCTCGACGAATTTGACCCGCGAGGCAGCGCCGGTCAGTGGGTCGTGCTGGGCAAGATAGGTCAGCCTGTGCTCGACCTGTCGGCGCTCGGTCACATCCCTAAAGGTAAGGCACGCCACCCTTCCGGCCGATTCCGCGCTCACCTCGCCAGCATCGATATCCGAGAGTGTGACGACGAACTCCACAGTCCGGCTCGCACCATTGCACCCGATGACCACCTCGGACACGGCATCCATCATCCGCCCGCTATCGAGCGCCGCTTCAAGCGCCTCACGGAAGGGTACGGGAAGGACATCGCCAATACGCGCGCCGTGCAGCCCCGGCGATATCAGCTCTTCGGCCAACCGGCTGGCAGCGCGGATCGACTTGTTGTGATCGACGACCACCACCCCATCGAAATTGTCGGCAACGACACGGGTCAGGATGCCGCGCATGGAATCGCGTTCACGCGCCGCATGGGACAGCGAACGCCCCCGGGCCTCGAGCTCATGCCAGAACGCAATGGCCAGAAATCCGACCTGCGCGATATGGATGCCGGCCGTATCAAGCAGCATGCCCGCATGAACCTGCATGGCCAGGGCCGTAAATTCGAGGATGCCTGCATAAGCCAGCGATCCGGCAATAGCCGAGCCCAGCGTCATGCGCGGCCTCAGACACGCAAACAGCACGGCCATGCCCAAAACGATGATGATCGCGGGCAGGCGCCCCATATCGCTCAGCGCCCTGTCCTGCCGTACGGTCTCGGCCGCCAGAAGCTGGAGCGATGGAGTGGACAGCATCCCGTAGCGGGGCACCGAATGGCTCGATTGCTGCGAATAGCTGGCCTGGCCCACAATGACCTGCCGGCCCTTGAACAGCCCCGTCTCGAAGCTGCCCCCGACCACGTCCGACAGGGTCGTCCGCGGAATTGTGGCAAGATCTATGGAAAAATCGATCAAAAAGGATGGGCGCGATACCGAATGATCCGAAGAGAGCGCCGTCGCCAGGGATTCGATTACCCAGCCATCGTTGACGATACGGGTGCGATAGACCGCCGACCGCCGATTGCCGCCAACCGCATCGATATAGACGGGCGGAGCAAGAGCCGCGAACCGGTCCATGGGCATGCTCAATACGCGGTTGGATGCGGACGAACGGGTCTCGGTAGCAACCGTGCGCACCTTGCCCGCCGCCCTGGTCATGGCCTGGACAAGCGCATTGTCATCGAAATAGTCGAGCGCGCTTTGCAGCCCGACATCGAGAACCACGGTTCGCGCGTCGGCATCGATCAGGCTGTCGAGCGCATCGGCATAAACGCTGCGTGCCCGTGATCGGCTGCCGGCCTGCGCCATTGCCGCGGCGTCGATCTCAACGAACACGATATCGCCGCTGGCCGGGCGCGAGGTCAGCGAAAATCGCATATCATGAAGGGCGGAATCGAGCGCGGCAAACCACCCCATGGCCACCGCCACGAGCATGGTTGCGCACACTACCGCCGCAACAATGAGATGCTGAACCCGAGCCACCGTGGACGTCCTGCCCCCTGCTTTCGTCCGCAATTTACTGCGCGAACGCTTTTTCCTTTATCTCCCAAGCAGTTGAAGAACCCGTAAATGCCAACGCCGGACACCGCCAATGCGGAGCCCGGCGTCAAAGCTAAAGACCCAGACGGCCTATCGGTTCTTGCGATTGGCGATCAGATCATCGACCACGCCCGGGTCGGCCAGCGTCGAAGTATCCCCCAGCGCCCCATAGTCGTTCTCGGCCACCTTGCGCAGAATGCGGCGCATGATCTTGCCCGAGCGCGTCTTGGGCAGGCCCGGCGCGAACTGGATATGGTCGGGTGAGGCAATAGGGCCGATTTCCTTGCGCACCCAATTGCGCAACTCGACCGCCAGATCGTCCGATCCGGCGTCGCCGGCCATCAGCGTGACATAGCAATAAATGCCCTGCCCTTTTACATCGTGGGGGAAGCCGACAACGGCGGCCTCGGACACTTTCGGATGAGCGACCAGCGCGCTTTCAACTTCTGCCGTGCCCAGCCTATGGCCGGACACGTTGAGCACGTCGTCCACGCGGCCCGTGATCCAGTAATAGCCGTCTTCGTCCCGCCGGCAGCCATCGCCGGTGAAGTAATAGCCCTTGTATTGCTGGAAATAGGTTTCCTTGAACCGCTGGTGATCGCCATAGACCGTCCGCATCTGCCCTGGCCAGCTATCGGCGATAGCCAGAACGCCAGACGCTTCGGTCTCCTCGATCACCTTGCCGCTTTCCGGCTCCAGCACCACCGGCTGCACACCGAAAAACGGCTTTGTCGCAGAGCCGGGCTTCGTCGGAATGGCGCCGGGCAGCGGGGTGATCATGAACCCGCCGGTTTCGGTCTGCCACCAGGTGTCGACCACAATGCACCGCTCACGCCCCACCTGCCGATAATACCACATCCAGGCCTCGGGATTGATCGGCTCGCCCACCGAGCCCAAAAGCCGCAGGCTGGAAAGATCGGCCCGCTCGACAAACTGGTTGCCTGCTCCCATCAGCGCCCGGATCGCAGTCGGCGCCGTATAGAAGATATTGACCTTGTGCTTGTCGACAACGTCCCAGAACCGTCCCGCGTCGGGATAATTGGGCACGCCCTCAAACATGACCGTCGTCGCGCCATTGGCCAGCGGGCCATAGACGATGTAGCTGTGCCCGGTCACCCAGCCCACATCGGCGGTGCACCAGAAGACTTCGCCTTGTTTGTAGTCGAAGGTCAATTCATGGGTCAGCGAGGCATAAACAAGATAGCCCCCATTCGTATGCAGCACACCTTTGGGCTTACCCGTCGAACCCGACGTATAAAGGATAAACAAAGGGTCCTCGGCATTCATCGGCTCGGGCTCGCAAACCGCCTCGACCCCGGCGGCCGCCTCGTGAAGCCAGACGTCGCGCCCATCCTCCATGGCTATGTCGCCACCGGTGTTTCTGACCACCAGCACCTTTTCCACCCCCGGAGAATCCGCCAGCGCCTTGTCGAC
>NZ_CAXAXY010000045.1:0-22757 GCF_963972885.1 uncultured Pelagibacterium sp.
AACCATCCTGACACCCCCCCATTTCAAACTTGTCGATTGTTTGATTACAATTTGAGATAAATCAGAATGGAACCATGCGGCGGGTGGGAACCTTGTTGATTTGGCTGCATTATTTGCAGGCGACGAACAAGGGCATGGTTATTGACTCATGAATGACCCTGACGTATGAATTCAAATTGGAACGGTGCATTCTACGCCTGGAGGCGGCTTGAACATGATCAAATTTATTAAATCTGCGGCTGTAGCCGCGCTTCTGTCGGCGGCCGTCGTGGCGCCCGGTTATTCCCAGACAGTTGATACATCGGCGGTGGTGGCAGCGTGCGCACCAGTCGATGCTTCCGAGGATGCCTGTCTCGCTGCGATTGCGTCATTCAATGCCTCGCTGGCTGGACTTTCGGCCGCGGAAGCCGATGCTGCTCTGGGTGAACTCGCGGGCGCCCTCGCAGCCGCCTCGCTTGAAGAGGGAAGCAATTCGGCTGTGATCGCCGCCGGTTTGACCGCCATTGCCGCCGACGTAACGGATCCCGAGCAGGCCGCGCAGATTATCCAGATTGCCGCGGCCGTCGAAACGGATGCCGATATTCCGGTTTTTGCGGTACCTGGCGGCACGCCTGCTAGCCCGAACTGATTTTGAAAAGTGCCCGCTCCGGCGGGCATTTTTTTATCTGCTGATTTTCCCGATAATGTCTTCAAGGACATCGCAGGCAAGGGCGATGTCCTTTTGCGTTCCAACGCTCATTCTTATGCAGCGATTTAACCCTGGAACGGCGGGTTTGCGGATGAAAATGCCGCGGGCCTGCATCTCGGTAAGCACCATGGTCGCGTAGGTATCGTCGGCGCCACAATCGATCGCTACAAAATTGGTGGCCGAGACGATGCACTTTAAACCCAGGCCTCGGGCGCGCGTGATGATTTCCTCGCGACCGGCGGCGATGGCAGCGAGAGTCTGGGCAAGATAATCTTGATCGGCCAGCGCCGTGACAGCGGCGATCTGGGAAAGTTTGGTGACCCCGAAATGATTGCGGATGCGATCGAAACCGGCAATGGCGTGCGGGGTGCCGATGGCATATCCAACCCGCATTCCGGCAAGACCATAAGCCTTTGAAAATGTACGATATCGCAAGAGGTTGGGGCGCATCAATGCCATCGGCGGCAGCGTGCCGGCAGGTGCGGTTTCGCCATAGGCCTCGTCGAGGATGATCAGCGTATCGGCGGGGATTGCGTCGATGAAGTGGGTGATCTCATCGGCGCTCCACCATGTGCCCATGGGGTTGTCGGGGTTGGCGAGGTAGACGATTTTGGGCCCGACATCCAATACAGTGTCCAACAGACCTGAAAGGCTTTCGCGGTCTTTTTCGTCGTAGGGAATTTTGACAAGTTCTGCGCCCTGGGCGGCGACGTGGTAGTTGAAGGTGGGGTAGGCGCCCAGCGAGGTCACGACCTTGTCGCCCGGTTCGAGATAGAGCCGGCAGGTGAGCCCAAGCAGGCCATCGATCCCTTCACCGATGGCGATGGTTTCCATCGGCGTGCCCAGACGGCGAGCAAGCGCCTCTTTGAGTTCATGATTTTCAGAATCGCCATACGTCCACACGTCGGGTGCCGCTTCGGCGATGGCAGCGATGACCTTTGGGGACGGGCCGAAGGGGCTTTCGTTGGCGCCCAGCCGTGCCCTTAATTTGATGCCCGTCTTGCGCTCAATGACCTCCGGGCCAACGAAAGGGACGGTAGCGGGGAGGCTTGCGATAATGGCGGCAAGGTCAGGTCCGGCCATGGGTTTTCCTCAATGTGACCCTCAAAGGTCTCGCTGTGCGCTTGGGGCTTACGCCCGGATCATTTTTCTTGGTTGGGCCCAAGCGGAAAAATCCGGGACTTTTCGCTGGTGCGGCCCTTGTGGTCCTGACCCACTCTAGGCCCCAACGGCCAGCGAACCGAGGCTGAACATGGCATCCTGACGCTGTCTGAGCGCAAAAAGCTTGGTCGAAATGTCGGGCGTGGCGTTGGCGGCGGTCAGAAGTTCACCCTTTTTGACCGGTGCGGTGACGCGCCCGCCTTCAAGCAGGCCAACGGGAATGGCGCGGGCGGCGCGGGCATCGGCAATCGTCATGGTCCAGGAGCGATAGCAGGTCTCGCCGATGGCATCGAAAATTTCGCCTGCGGCGAGATCGCGCTTGGCCAAGGCGCACACTTCGGCGACGGGGTTGGCGAGCGGCACCATATCGGGTTTGCCATAGAGCATGATGCGGGCGGCGGTAAGCGGCACTTCGAGACTTGTGAGGTGATAGGGGCGGTAAAACCCGTAATAGGGACCGACCCCGACGTGAAGATCGTCCATGCGCTCGACAACGCGCGGATGGGTGGCTCGGGCGACGACGAAGACGCCAGGGGCCACGCCCTTGCCGATCGTATAATCGACGACGCCTGATCTTTCGAGCACGCCGCCATCGGCGCGCGGAATGAGTACTTTGGGCAGAGTTTCGCGATCGGCGTTGGGGCCGTGCATGCCGGGGCGGTCGGGGACGAGCCCTGTGGCATTGGCGATGGCGGCCATTTCCACCATGGTTTTGGATCCGTCGATGAACTCGACGAGCATGCGCGGGTTCATGTTACGCCGGACCGCTTCCTCACGATAATCGTCGGGCACCGCGTCATGGTTTAAGGGATTGTTCTTGCCCTTGCCGGCGGCGACGATATCGAGCCCGAGGGCCGAGCAGAATTCGATCAGCTCCATACACGAGGAGGGCTCGTCCCCGGCGCCGACCGAATAGATGACCCCGAGCCTGTCGGCTTCGTGCTTGAGGTAAGGGCCAATGGTGACGTCGGCCTCGACATTCATCATCACCAGATGTTTGCCGTGCTCCATGCCGAGCAGGTCGAAATCGGCGCCAACGCCGGGCTTGCCGGTGGCGTCGATGATGACATCGATCTCGGGAGCGGTGACCATCAGTTCGGTATCGGCGGTGACGGCGATCCGCCCGGTATCGATGGCAGCGCTCATGGCCGAACGGGTGCCCACTTCACTGGCGTGAGCTTTGCCCGCGCCCGCGCCATAGGCGATATCCATGGCGGCCATGGCGGTATGGGGGCGGCGGGTGGCGATGGCGGCGATTTCGATGCCGGCCATCAGCGAGACCTGAGTGACCAGATCGGTGCCCATTTCGCCCGATCCGATGATGCCCAGACGGACCGGCTTGCCGGTGTCGTGCAGGCGCTCGAGGTCGCGCGCGATACCCGTTTTGGAAACTGTCATGACCCTTTGGGGCTCTTTATGCCATTTGAAGCGGAAGATGTCGGGCCTGTCTAAATCATTTTGGTTGGCATTGGAAATAGAGCGGGAACGTCTTTCCTTCATCCGCACTTGCCATCACTATGAACGAACAGAACAGGGGATGGTTCATGGACGAGATTTCCACTTCGATCGAAGGGGCATGCGGGGTCATCCGTCTAACGCGGCCCAAAGCGATCAATGCGCTGAGTGCCGACATGATCGGGGCGGTGCGCTATGCGCTCGACGAATGGGATGAAAACGAAGATGTGCGCGCCGTTCTGATCGAAGGCGAGGGCGAAAAGGGGCTTTGCGCGGGCGGGGATGTGCGCAGGACGCGCGAGATGGCCATGGCGGGGGAGACACGGACGGTCTTTTCGTTTTTTGCCGACGAATACGACATGAACGGGCTGATCGCGACCTATCGCAAACCCATCGTTGCCTTCCAGCACGGCATTGTCATGGGCGGGGGGATCGGAATTTCATCCCATGCCCGTTACAGGATCGCGACGCCCACCAGCCGGTTTGCCATGCCTGAAGGGGCCATCGGGTTCTTTTGTGATGTTGGAGTCAACGCCATTCTCTACAAGGCCAGCGAGGCGCGGGCGCTGGCCTTCCTGCTTTCGGGACAGACGGTTGGGGCAGCAGATGCGATTGCGCTCGGTCTTACCGATACGGTGGTGCCCGAGGACGCGCTGGCCGGCCTGCGGGCGCGTATTATCGAAGCGGCGCAGGCCGGCGATCCCGATACGGCGATTGCGGCGCTGATCCAGTCGGAATCGGTCGATGCGGGGCAAGCCGATTTTTGCGGACTGGCGGATTCGCTGGCTCCGGTCTTTGCCGCTGGCGATGCCGAAAGGATCGTCGAGGGGTTGCTCGATTGGTCCGAGGATGGCGACCCGGGTGCTGCGGCGCTCCATGCATCGATTGCCCGCCATTGCCCGACCTCGCTGGTGGCCATTGTGCTCTCGCACCGGCAGGCGCGCCACAAGCGCGATGTGCGGGCCATTCTCGATGACGATCTGGCCCTGGCCCGCTACATGGCCATGCGCCCCGATTTCGCCGAAGGGGTGCGCGCGGTGCTGGTGGACAAGGACAGAGCGCCCAAATGGGCGCCCGAGCGGCTGGCCGATGTGGACACCGATGCGCTGGAGCGCGTGCTGGGGGAGGCGGAGGCGGTGGGCTAGGGCTTCCCATTTGGGGACGGTCAGACTGGCGGTCTATTTAAGATCAAAAGATCTAAATGAAGCCGACGGCTTTCGTCCTGCCGATGAGCTGTAAAATCGAGTTGACTATATAACAAGTTCTCTATATAGAGAGAGCGTTCTAAAGTGAATGGATTTCCGATTTTGCTCGACCAAGCCTTTGCCGCCCTTGCTGATCCGACGCGCCGTGCCATCATCGCGCAATTGGCTGATGGTGAGGCAACGGTTCAGGATCTGGCACGACCCTTCTCCATCAGCCAGCCAGCGATTAGCCGTCACCTCAAGGTATTGGAGGAGGCAGGGCTCATCGAGACGAGGGTCGATGGTACGGCACGACCGCGCCGGCTCAAGCCAGAGGCAGTCGCGGAACTTTGGGACTGGCTGGGCCAGTACCGCGCGCTTTGGGAAGTCCGGTTCCGCAAGCTCGACGCGGTTCTCGATGACATGGCGCGCGAAGCCGGCACTTCCGCAACCAAAGGCAAGGAAGACCAATGAACAAGGATCTTGCTGACGGACAGGTTCAGGTTGCGCAGCAGGGCGATACCGATATCGTCGTTCGCCGCAGTTTCACCCATCCACCTGCCCAGGTCTGGCGGGCGATGACGGACCCGGCGATCCTGCCCAGATGGATGGCAACGTTCGACGCCATGACGAAATGCCAGATCGACGCGCGGCCCGGCGGCAGCTTCCGCTACGACTTTGCCGGCGAGGGCCGCGCGTTCTATTTCTCAGGTCCGGTTCTCCAGGCGGATGCACCGCGCCACATGGCGGTTGTCGAGTATTTCAACGGCGATCCCGCGTCGGAAACGCATGTGAAAACCGATCTGGTGGAAGAGGGAACCGGCACCCGAATGACCGTCGTGATGCGCTGGCCCAACGCCGCTGCGCGGGAGGCCGCCGTCGCGTCCGGCCGGACCCATGGCCTTGATGAAGTTTACGGCAGGCTTGACGCGGTGCTGGCCGAGGGCTGAGGCCGGCCGCTATCGAATTACACGATCACGTGCGACGCGGATGACCAGTGCCTGCGCGACCGAACACCCACGCCAATCCGGCGATACCAGAGGAGACGGACTTGAACAAAGGCAAGATTGCTTACTGGATCAGCACGGGCTTGTTGTGCCTGATCTACGGCTTGGGCGCTCTCACTTGCATCATGCAGCGGACAATGGTGGAAGAAGGCTTCGTCCAGTTTGGCTATCCCGCTTACCTTGTCACCGTGCTTATCGTGGCCAAGATCGCCGCTCCGTTGGCCATACTGTCACGGGTTTCCGTGCAGCTCAGCGACCTCGCCTATGCCGGCATGCTGTTTCATTTGCTGCTGGCCCTGTCGGCTCATCTGAACGTGGGTGACGGTGGTTTCGTTCCGGCGATCGTTGGCCTGGCGCTGCTGGCCATATCCTTCCTCACGCAAAACCGGGGCCGCAAGGTGCCCTCGCCCAATGTGCCCCCTGCATTCGCAAGCCGGCAAATCGCCTGATTTCCTGAAGGGGCCTGGAAATGACCACCATTTCTTCGATAAAAGTGACGCCATACCTGGTTGCCGATCTGCTTGCCGAAGGCGAACGCATGCCGGTCAACGTGCATGTTATTGACCATCCCGATGCACGAATCCTGGTGGATACGGGTATACGGGAGCTGCATCCGGCAGCGGCGGATATGGCGCCTCGGCTCTACCCATTGCGTGAGCAGAACTTCGATTTCGCCAGCATCGATATGGTCGTCAACACGCACCTGCACTTCGACCATTGCGGCAACAATCATCTGTTTGCCGGCAAGCCAATCTATGTGCAACGCCGGGAGCTGGAGGACGCGCGCAGCAAGCAGGACTACACGATCAATGAGTGGATCGATGCACCGGACATCGAATATGTGACGGTCGACGGCGAGTTCGAGCTCCTGCCTGGCGTGCGCCTGGTCCCCGCACCGGGGCATACAGACGGCATGCAAGTCGTGGTCATCGAAACAGGCGGGCGACCCATCGTGGTCGGCGGCGATGTTGGAGTGTGGTTTGGCGAGCTGGATGGGCCCAGTTCAGAGGGTCAGCTCCGCGTATTGGCTTTAAATCCAGAGGCGGTTTGGCTTACCCATGTAAACGAGGCCTGGCGTCCCCGCAGTGTCTAGCGTTTCCGCTTGTCGCAGATTGAAGGAGGCCGACGCCAGTGCCTTCAACTGAACGGTTCGACATATCGTCCGTTCGGTCTTGAACCTTGGCGATGCTGACGCGTCTCGCTCCGGTGTATTTGCGGCGGCAACGGGCTGGATGGACCGTGTCTGGTGCCTTTAGTGCTGTGCCAGGGCAGGAGGGTTGGATGTGGTTTTCGGTGCTGTGGCGACCGCGGCGAAATAGAAGTCGAGCATCGCGTTGAGCGGCGCCGGATCCCGTTTCAGGCGGCTGCGCAGGGCGGCACCTTCCCAGCAATTGACCACAAGATTTGCCATGTGGCGCGGATCGGCGTCCGGCGCCAGGTCACCTCTGGCCCGCGCCTGCTCCATGCAGTCGGCAATGCGGCTGGCGATCGTGCTCAGGCAGGCTTCGATCTTTTCCTGGAAGATGGGGCTGACGCCCGATAGTTCCTGGCCGAGGCCGCCGAGCATGCATCCGAGATAGCCGTCGTCTTGATATTTGTCGCGCGTGGATTCAAAGAATTTGCGGACACGATCAAGAGGGGCCAGGGAAAAATCGCCAAGCGTCTGGTCGAGGCCCTGATGGACCTCGACCATGTAGCGCTCGACCACCTGCAGGGCAAAATCTTCCTTGCTGGCGAAGTGATGGTAGAACGACCCCTTGGGCGTGCCGGTTTCCCTGAGCACGGCCTGGACGCCCAGGTCGTTGTAGCCGTGGCGCAGGAGCATGCTCAACCCCGCCTTGAGCATGCGGTCCTTGGTGGGTTCATTCATCAAAATATGTCCAGTCCATAATCCTTCGACATGGAAGGTCGGCCTTCAGGCGCCGAAGGTCAAGGGTGCCGGCGCGGGCACAGGTCCCAGCGGCTCAGTGCTGGTGTTCGGGCGGTGCAAACAGGATCAGTTCCACGCGGTTGTCCCCTTCGACATAGGCGTCGTGGCCCGGCGGGATCTCAAAGAAATCACCGGGTGCAATCTTTGTGTTCGCCCCGGTATCGAGCATGCGGACGACGAGGGTGCCGGCGATACAATAACCGGTGTGGTGCATTGGACATGAATCGGGATTGCCGAGCAGGGGCTTTTCGTTCTTCTCCCAGGTCCAGCCCGGTTCGAACACTGCATGCATGCCGGTCGCTCCGGTCTCCATCTTGACGATGGCGATGCCTCCGCATTCTTCCATATCGAGCAGGTCGTCGGGCTTATCGAAGCGGCGTGTTTCGATTGCTGTCATGGCGTCATCTCCTCTCTCCTTGCTGGTGACGAAGCGGTGTCGATCACAGCCAACTTCATCACTATTAGACCGGTCAGTCTATTTGCAGGATGACATGGGATTGGACATGCGTCAATGCGCGAGGGCATCGGCTTGGGAATGGACCGGATCAGCCGCGCCACGCGGCTATCTGGCGGAGCAAGGATCAGCCCCCAAAGGAATGACGAACCGGCGCGTTCGGAGCGTGTAGGAACTCGCAAGAGCCTGCTCCAGGGCGCGGCCGGTCCCACTCCAAACGCCTCTATCAGCGCACGGCTTGACAAAACTAATAGCATTAGGTTTAATCCGAACTAAATTAGTTTTGGAGCGGTTTGCCATGCCTCGGGCGGGTTTGAACAGACAGGTTCTGGTGCGGACGGCGGCGGAGATGGCCGATGAGATCGGATTTTCCAATCTCACGCTGGCTGGTCTGGCGCGCCGGTTCGACGTCAGGCTGGCCAGTCTTTATTCGCATCTGAGAAATTCCGACGACCTTATGACATCGGTCGCGCTTTACGGTCTGGACCTGCTTGCCGATCGCGCCGATGAGGCGGTTGCGGGCCGGGCCGGAAAGGATGCGCTGGTGGCGGTGGCCAATGTGCATCGCGATTTCGCTTACGAGCATCCCGGGCTTTTCGAGGCGGCGCGCCATCGGTTGGACGCCGATGCTGCCAGAGACAGTGGCGGGGCGCGGATATCGCGCATCACCCGCACCATCCTGCGCGGCTATGCCTTGAGCGCGGTCGAGCAGGTCCACGCCGTCCGTCTGCTGGGCAGCGTTTTTGCCGGCTATCCGATGCTCGAACTGGCCGGCGGTTTCGCGCACAGCGATCCGGACGCGCAGCTTTCCTGGCAGCGGGCGCTGGACGCGCTCGATGCCGCGTTGCGGGCCTGGCCGACCGCCTGATTGCCAAGCCTTTGTTTCAAGAGACCAGAATGATCATGACCAAAGACAGCTCTATTGCCACGCCCCTTTCCGAAGCTTTTATCAAGGGGGCCGTCGAGATCGAGAGCACCCCTGCGGGGCTGTTGCCCCATCGCCTGCCGCAATGGGCCCGTGCCCAGGGCGCCGACGGGCAGTTGTTGATGGCCGAGTCGCAGCCCTCGGGCGTTCGGCTGGTGTTTCGCACCGCGGCCACCATCATCGAACTCGATACACTGCCCACCAAGCGCGCCTATGTGGGCCTGCCGCCGCGTCCCGACGGGGTGTACGATCTGGTGATCGATGGAAAGCTCGAGCGCCAGGCAAGCGTTTCGGGCGGCAAGGTCCTCAGGATCGATCCGGCCCGGGGGTCGGCCAACCTTGAACCGGGCGAACCCGGAACGGCGCGCTTTGCAGGGCTTCCGGCGCGCGACAAGATCGTCGAAATCTGGCTCCCCCATGACGAGACGACCGAACTTGTCGGCTTGCGGACCGACGCGCCGGTCGAGGTGGGGATCGATCGGTCCCGGCCGGTCTGGCTGCACCATGGGAGCTCGATCAGTCAGGGATCCAATGCAGCAACCCCGACCGGCATCTGGCCGGTGGTTGCGGCGCTCAAGGCCAATGTCGATCTCGTCAATCTGGGTTTTGGGGGCAGCGCGCTGCTCGATTCGTTCACTGCACGCACAATGGCCTATACGCCGGCCGATTTGATCAGCGTCAAACTCGGCATCAATATCGTCAATGCCGACCTCATGCGGTTGCGGGCGTTCGGGCCGGCGGTGCATGGATTTCTCGATACGATTCGCGAGGGGCACAAACAGACACCCCTGGTGGTCATCTCGCCGATCCATTGCCCCATTCACGAAACAGTTCCGGGACCGTGCGCGTTCGACATGGCGGCGCTGGGCGAGGGCCGGGTGGCTTTTGTCGCTCAGGGCCGGCCCGAAGAGGTGGCGCAGGGCAAGCTCACCCTCTCGGTCATTCGCGAGCAGCTCAAAGCCATTGTGGCCCAGCGGGCTGCAACCGATCCCAACATTCATTATGTCGATGGGCTGGCGCTTTATGGGGCGGCCGACAACGCCACCATGCCGCTGCCCGATGCGCTGCATCCCGATGGGCAGACGCATCGGATGATGGGCGAGCGGTTCGTGGACCTTGTGTTTTCACAGGGCGTTTTCGGGGCGGCCCGGGGGCCTGACCGGCCCTAGCGGGGGGTGACGGGATAGCCGGCGGCGGCGAGCGCTTTTTCGACATCGGTCAGCCTGGCCGAGGTCTCGATGGCGATGGTCTTTCGCTCCAGATCGGGGGTCACCTGACTGGCGCCGTCGAGCGCCTTGAGGGTATCGGCGATGGTTGCAACGCAGCCATCGCAGGACATGCGGGCGATATGATACTCCATGAGAGCCTCCTTTGTTGTGTGTCGTCAAACAATCGATAGACCTTCCCGTTATGGGAAGGTCAAGAGGCGATCGTTGCCGTGTCAGGCCGATGCCGGCGCGGTGGCCTTGGGGGTGCCATCCACCTGTCCCGGCGGCGGAAAGGCGAGGGCCATGATGGCGGCGGCGACACCGATGGCGGCCGAGGCGATGTAGAGGAAATGGTAGCTGCCATAGGTATCGTAGAGCCATCCGCCCCCTACCGGACCGAAAGCCATGCCGATCGATGAGGTCATGACCGCCGCACCCAGAACGGTGCCCATGACGTGGGCTCCGAAATAGTCGCGGGCCAGCACCGCATAGAGCGGCATAACCCCGCCATAGGCCATGCCCAGAACCACTGCCAGCATATAGAAATCGGTTAGTTGGGTGACGTAGATATAGGCGTAGATACCAACCGACTGCAGCGCGAGGCCGGCGATGATGACTTTCTTGACCCCCAGCCGGTCGGCTGCAAGCCCGAAAATGACGCGCCCGAAGAGACCCGCAAGACCTTCGACGCTGTAGATCGAGGCAGCGGCAAGGGCAGGCACGCCGCACAGCATGGCATAGCTCACCGTATGGAAGATCGGGCCCGAATGGGCAGCGCAGCATAAAAAGAAGGTGGCGGCGAGAACGATAAATTGCGGCGTGCGGAGGGCGGCAAAGGCCGTGGTTGGCGCGGGCTTTTGCGGGGCGACATCCTGGCCGGGAGCCGGTTCGGCGCTCTGGGGGGCTTGCGGCGCGCGGCGGATCAAAAGGCCGGCTGGCACCAGAAGCGCCGTGGCGCCAATGGCGGTCATCGCCATGGCGCTGCGCCAGCCGAAGGCTTCGATCAGAACCGATGCAAAGGGCGTCATGACCATGGGCGCGACACCAGCGCCCAGCGAGACCAGGGATACGGCGAGCGAGCGGTGCTTTTCGAACCAGCCCACGGTGGTTGCCATGAGCGGGGCAAAGAACGCCCCGCCCGCCATGCCGACTAGCCCACCATAGGCGAGCTGGAAAACAACGAGGTCGGACGTGGTGCTGGCAAGATAGAGGCCAATGCCAAGGATGAACGCGGCGATCAGGACGACAGGGCGGGCGCCGATCCGGTCGGTGACCGTGCCCCAGAAAAATCCGGCAACGCCCATGACGATAAAGCCGATGGTCATGGCCATGGAAATCCCGGCCCGTGTCCAACCGGTTTCATCGGCGATGGGCTGGAGATAGACGGGCAGGGCGAACATCGCCCCCATTGCCACACAGGTCATCATCGCGCCCGCAGCAACGATCACCCAGCCATAGTGAATCCGCGACATTTCATGGTACCTCCATACGCGTTGAACCGAGGACGTATGGGGCAATCGGTTGCCGACAGACGGGTGGAAAAAAATTTCGCGCTCTTCCGGGAAGTTGGGCGCGGTGTAATCGGTTTGAGCTCCGGGGGGATTTGCGCGCTTCTTTGAACCGCGAAAATCCTCCTAACCCTCGCTTTGTCGCGCCTCCGAACCGAACAGGTGGCGCCCACCTGTTGTGGAAGGCCTCTATGGTTAGGAATTCTTAAACGCTTCATGGACAAACTGCGGCCAATGGAACCACAGGGCGGGAGTCGGCCTTAAATGGCGAAATCGCAAGTTCAGTCCGTGGCGCTGCCCCGGATTGTCGATCTCGATGCGCTCGATGATATCGCAGAAACGCTGATCGGTGCGCTTTCGGCCGGTCCGGTCGATGTCGATGCCTCGGGCGTCGAACGCGTTTCCACCAACGCCCTGTTCATGCTTTTGAGCGCCGCCCAGACGGCGAAGAAAGCCAAATTCGCCTTCACCATCTCGGGCGCGAGCACTGCTGTTGCCGCGGCCATCGAAAAGCTGGGACTTAAACCGGCATTCGAACCCGTTCTCAAGGGATAGTACCACCATGCGCGTTCTTACCGTCGACGATTCGCGGACCATCCTTGCGATGCTGCACCATACGCTCACCAATGCCGGTTTCGAGGTGCTTCAGGCCGAGAACGGACAGGTCGGGCTCGACGTTCTGGGCCGCGAGAGCGTCGATGTGGTGATCACCGACATCAACATGCCGGTCATGGACGGCATCGAATTCATCAAGAGCGTGAGGGCGACCGGCAAGCACCAGAGCCTGCCGATCCTGATCCTGACCACCGAAACCAGCCAGGACAAGCGCGACCAGGGGCGCGCCGCGGGCGGGACGGGCTGGATCGTCAAACCGTTCGACCCCGAAAAACTTATTTCGGTCATCAACAAGGTCGTTCACTGAACGTGAGCGCGAAGATTTCGCCAATGGGGGCTGTGGCCAAAAGATGAGTGACCTCGACGAATTCAGGGCCACCTATTTCGACGAATGTTCGGAACTGCTGCTCGAACTCGAGGAGCAGTTTTCCGCCATCCAGGAGGGTGACCGGGACGGGGACAGGCTCAATGCCGTGTTCCGCGCCATCCACTCGATCAAGGGCGGTGGCGGGGCCTTCGGGTTCGACGCGCTTGTCAAATTCGCCCACAGCTTTGAGACGCTGCTTGACTATGTGCGCGACGGGCGGGTGGAGCTGAGCGAAGACGTGGTGGTGCTGTGCATCCGCTCGATCGATATCGTCGCCGATTTCGTGACCGCAGCGCGTGAGGGGGAAACACTGGCAGCCGATTACGGCGCGGTGGAAAAGGCCCAGTTCGACGCATTGGCCCGAGGCGACGTGGCAGGTGCCGCATCCCCGGCCGCCGACGAAGAGCCGATGGACGATTTCGACATCGATTTCACGCCTGTCGCAGTCAATTTCGACGCCGACAAGCCCATGGCCTCGGTTGCGCCGTCTGCCGATGGGGCGAGTGTTTGGACGATCAAATTCACGCCCTTTTCGACGCTTTACGAGCGTGCCAACGATCCGCTGCTGTTGTTTCGCGAACTGGGTTTGCTCGGCGAGATGAGCGTCGCGCCGGACATGGCGCCTGTCCCGGCGCTGTCGGCGTTCGAGCCGTTCGGGGTCTATTGCTCGTGGACGATAACGCTGGTTTCGGACAAGGCGAGCGAAGAAACGATCCGCGAGGTCTTCGAGTTCGTGGACGGGGACTGCGAAATCATCATCGAAAAAGGTGAATCCGCCCCGGTGGCCGTCGAGGACGATCTGCCCAGCTTTGCCGATTTGGCCGAAGAGGCCAAGTCCGAGCGCAAGTTCGTCCCGAACGGGGAACCCGACGATATCGTTGTGCCCGAAATCGAGGCCAAAGGGGCCAAGGACCAACCGGCGCCTGCCCCTGTGCCCAATGTGGTGCCGATTGCGGCCAAAGCGGCGGAACCAGCCGAAGAGTCCGGTTCGGGGCGTCCGGTGGGCATGAGCTCGATCCGTGTCGATCTCGACAAGGTGGACCGCGTGGTCAACATGGTGGGCGAGCTTGTCATCACCCAGTCCATGCTGACCCAGCAGATGGATGACGCCATCCGCGACCGCTATCAGGAACTTGTGCGGGGCATCGAGGTTCTGGCTCAGACCACCCGTGGCTTGCAGGATGCTGTGATGGCCATTCGCGCCCAGCCGGTCAAATCGGTCTTTTCGCGCATGCCGCGCCTGGTGCGCGAGCTGGCGTCCAAGACGGGCAAGAGGATCAAGCTCGAAACCATTGGCGAGAACACCGAAATCGACAAGACGGTGATCGAGCAACTCTCCGATCCGCTGACCCATATGGTGCGCAATTCGGCCGATCACGGAATCGAATCCCCCGACAGGCGCATGGCGAACGGCAAGCCCGAAATCGGCACCGTGCGGCTTTCGGCCGAACAGGCGGGCGGCAATATCCTGATCATCGTCGAGGATGACGGGGCGGGGATCAACCGCGAGCGGGTGCTCGATATTGCCCGCGAGCGCGGTGTTGTGGGACCCGATCAGCAATTGACCGACGAACAGATCGACAATCTGATCTTTGCGCCGGGCTTTTCGACGGCCTCTGAGGTTTCCGACATTTCGGGCCGCGGTGTGGGGATGGACGTGGTCCTTTCCAATATCAAGAAAATCGGCGGCTCGGTGCATGTGAAGAGCTGGACCGGCAAGGGTACGCGTATGACGCTGCGCCTGCCCTTAACGCTGGCCGTGCTCGATGTGATGCTGGTCAAGGTGGCGGGCAGCCCCTATGTGATCCCGCTCTCTTCGATCGTCGAAACCATCCAGAATTCGCGCGCCGATTTCGGGCAGATGCCTTCGGGCGGCAAGGTCTTGCAGGTGCGTGGGGAGTATGTGCAGGTCGTCGATCTGGCGGACCGGTTCCAGATGGTCTCCCAAAAGGACGATGCCGAGGGATTTGTGGTGCTGTGCGAGGCTGAAGGCAATTCCAAGATCGCGCTTGTGGTGGACGATATCATCGGCCAGCAACAGGTGGTCATCAAGTCGCTCGAGGAGAATTTCGAGCGCATCGATGGCATCGCGGGCGGCACGATCCTTGGCGATGGTAACGTTGCGTTGATTGTTGATGTGCAATCTCTCAAATCGGGAAATGCGCATCAGAATGCTGCATAGGGCCGCAAGGCTCGACATTTGGGGGACAGAACGCTCCCCGTTCTAGTGAGGTCACGACATGGAAGCGCTTGGTCTTCGCGACGAATATTCGGATACAACGGCAGGAGCCAGCCAGAACTCTCTGCAGCTGATCGCCTTTTCGATCGACGAACAGATCTACGGCGTCGAAATCACCACAGTGCGCGAAATCCGCGCCTGGAACGGGGCGACGCCATTGCCCAATACGCGCGAATATGTGCGCGGGGTGATCAATCTGCGCGGCACAATCGTGCCGATCTTCGATCTGCGCGCCAGGTTCGGGGACGGTCAGACCAATCCCACAAAGAACCACGTCGTGGTGGTGATGAGCGTGGGCGAAAAGTGGATCGGCATCCTGGTCGATGCGGTTTCCGACATCCTGACGGTTTCAAAAGACGATATTCATGCGGTGCCCGAGGGCAATTCGGGCGATACCGAGCTTTTGAACGGGATCGTTACCCATGATAGCCGAATGGTGGGTCTGATCGATCTCGCTGCCGTTGTCTCGGGCGCCAAGACCGACGCCTGAGGCGTCCCCCGATCGAGCGATAAACACCCCCGCCTGCTTCCGAGCCGGCGGGTTTTTCGTTTCAGGTGAGACGCCCGCCGGTTTCCGCGTCGAACAGATGGACCCTGGCGGGATCGATCGAAACGCCGAGCGTTTGCCCGGGCGCCGCCGCGATGCGTTCGCGGAACAGACCGATCACCGAGGTTTCGCCCAGTTGCATGGTAACCAGGGTTTCCGATCCCATGGGCTCGACGATCAGGATTTCGGCGGTTAGGGCGTCGGGCGCGATCGTGAAGTGTTCGGGGCGGACGCCATAGACCGCCCGCGTTCCCACCGGCACACCCGGCGGGCAGGGCAGGATCGTCCCGTTGGCTTCAAAGCCGTCAGCCCCCACCTGGCCCTCAATGAAATTCATCGAAGGCGAGCCGATGAAGCCGGCCACGAACCGGTTGGCGGGGCGGTCGTAAAGTTCGAGTGGCGCGCCGATCTGCTCGACCTGTCCGCCGCTCAAAACCACGATCTTGTCAGCCATGGTCATGGCTTCGACCTGATCGTGGGTCACATAGACCGTTGTCGTCTTGAGCCGCTGGTGGAGCGCCTTGATCTCGCCGCGCATCACCACGCGCAGTTTGGCGTCGAGATTGGAAAGCGGTTCGTCGAACAGGAAGACCTTGGGATCGCGCACGATGGCGCGGCCCATGGCGACGCGCTGGCGCTGGCCGCCCGAGAGCTGGCGGGGGTAGCGCTCGAGATATGGCTCGAGCCCTAAAATTCCCGCAGCCCATTGCACGCGTTCGGCAATAGTGGCCTTGGGCACGCGGCGATGCTCGAGGGAAAAGCCCATGTTTGCGGCCACTGTCATATGCGGGTAGAGCGCATAGTTCTGGAACACCATGGCGATGTCGCGGTCCTTGGGTTCGAGATCGTTGACGACGCTGTCGCCGATTTCGATCGTGCCCCCGGTTATGGTTTCAAGGCCGGCCAGCATGCGCAGAAGGGTGGATTTTCCGCAGCCCGACGGTCCGACCAGAACCACGAATTCACCATCGGCGATATCGATGTCGATGCCGAAAATGACCTCGGCCTTGCCGTAGGATTTCTTGACGTCAGAGAGCGTAACGGAAGCCATGGATCAACCCTTGAGCCCAGAATGGGCCAGTCCTTCGACGAACTGGCGCTGGGCGATGATGAAAACGATGAGGACGGGGAGCGCCGTCATGGTGGCGGCGGCAAGCTGAACGTTCCACAGGGCGCCGCCATAGGCGTCGGTGAACTGGGTCAGGGCCTGCGGCAGCGTGAAATTGGCCGGCGAGGATAGGAACACGATCGGCTCGAGATAAAGGTTCCAGGAATGAAGGAATGTAAAGATCGCGACAGCTCCGAGCGCCGGCCGGGCCAGCGGCAGCGCGATGGTCCAGTAGATCTTGAACCGGCCCAGTCCGTCGACGCGTGCGGCTTCCTCGAGCTCTTTGGGAAGCGCGATGAAGAACTGGCGCATGACAAAGGTCGCAAACACCGATGGGGCGCCAAAGATCGGGATGAGGATCAGCGGCCAGTGGGTGTTGATCATGTCCCAGCCCAGAAAGATCTGGAACAGGGGCACAATGGTCACCTCGGCGGGGATCAGGAGCCCGATCAGCAGGATCATGAACAAGGTGTTGGCGAAAGGAAATTTTATGCGCGCGAAGGCATAGCCGGCCATCGACGAGAACAGCATGGTGCCGGCGGTCACCAGCGCCGCGATATAGGCCGAATTCCAGTATTGCTGCGCGAAAGGCTGGAGCTCGAAGACGCGCCCGTAGGTGGAAAAATCGAACCGGGTCGGGAAGATATCGGGCGGAAAGGCAAAGATATCGGAGATGGGTTTGACCGATGAGGTCACCATCCACCAGGTGGGAAAGACGAACGGAATGAGCAGCACGCTCATCAGGCCGTAAACCAGCACCTTCATGCGCGGGGAAAGATCAGTTTTCATAGAACACCAGCTTGCGGCGCATCTGCCACTGGATGAATGTGAGGACGGCCACGACCAAAAACAGAAGGATCGACAGCGTGGCGCCGTAGCCGAATTTGTGGAACTGGAAGGCCTGCTGGTAGAGGTAGTAGACCAGAACGGTCGTGGACATGCCCGGTCCGCCCTGGGTCAGAACGGCGATCTGGGCAAAGACCTGGAGCGAGCCCACGATGGTGATGATCGAGGTGAGAAGCACCGTGGGGCTGATCATGGGCAGGGTGATGCGGGTAAACTGCTTGAACGCCGGTGTCCCATCGACCCGGGCAGCCTCGTAAAGCTCACGCGGCACGCCCTGAAGGGCGGCGAGGAACAGCACCATATTGAGCCCGACATTTTTAAACACCTGAACGACGATCACCGAGATCATCGCCGTTGTGGGGTGGCGGAGCCAGTTGGGGCCCTCGATGCCGAAGGTGGCGAGCAGGGCATTGATACCGCCATTGTTCTGGAGCAGGAAGCCCCAGACGATGGTCCAGGCGACGAGCGAGACGACGACGGGCGAGAAAAACAGCGTACGATAGAGGGTAATGCCTTTGAGCTTCTGGTCGAGCAGCACGGCCAGCAGCAGGGCAAGGCTCATGTTGAAGATCACGAGCCCCACCGAGAAGATGGCGGTTGCCCCCAAAACCTGTGGCAGGCCCGGATCGCTCAAAAGGGTCTGGTAATTGCCCAGCCCCTGGAAGCGGAAGGTCTGGGCCAGAACGTTCCATTCGTGCAGCGAATACCAGAACACCAGCCCGAGCGGGATCAAAACGAAGACGGTGATGCCGATCATTTGGGGGGCAATGAAAAGATAGCCCGCAAGGCTGTCGCGGCACTCCATCGTCCAGAACGGACGTTTTCGCGCTGGTGGGGATGAAGATTTAGCCGCGACAGTCATTGGTTCCTATCCGATCAGAGCATCGGGGTGATGCGGTTGCACACCGAGGTCAAAACCGCTTCGACGTCAGCATCGGCCTGCCAGAGGGCGTCGAGTTCGGCGCGTGCCACCTGCTGGATCTCGGCAAAGCCGGCATGACCGGGCAGAACGACACCATTGGTGATCCCGGCGACGACGACATTTTCGAGCTGTTGCGGCGAAAGCAGCGGGTTGGTGGTTCCCAGCGTTTCGGCGTTGAGCAGGCTCTGGCGGGCCGGCGGGAAAAACTGCGCAAGTTTGGCGCTGTTTTCGGGATTGGAGAGATAGGCCAGAAATTCGACAGCCATATCCACATTGTCGCCCATGCCAAAGGCGCCGATGCCGGCCTGACCGATCACTGAATAGTTGCCCGCCGGGCCCGAGGGCAGCGGTACCAGATCCCAGTCGAAGGCCTCATCGCCCTGCGGCAGTAGGGAGGCGCGGGAAATCTGGGTGATGGTCATGGCCGCATCGCCGGTGAAGAAATCGACGTTTTCGCCCGGTCCGGGCATGGCGCCGGTTTCAAAGATCGCCGCGTGGATAAAGCTCATGGCATCGACCATCTCCGCATCGGCAAAGGTGCAGGTGGTGCCGTCTTCGCTCCAGGGATCGGCGCCCCAGCCGCGCCAGATCGAGGCAAGGTTCTGCCAGATCTGGTAGTTGAAATCGCGCACGATAAGACCGTTGGCGCCGGTATCGGCGACTGTGGCGGCGATATCGATGGCATTGTCCCAATTCCATTCGCCAGCTGCGATCGCCTCGGCGGGTGTCTGGGCGCCGGCCTCGGTGATCAGGTCGTTATTGACGAACAGCGCGAAGGGCGAGGTCGAGAACGGATAGGCGTAAAGCTCGCCGTCTGCGCGCCACAGGGCTGTGGCCTGTTCGGTCACGTCCTCGAGTTCATAGCCCTCGGTGGCCGCAAATGTTTCGGTCAGCGGCGCCAGGGCGCCCGAGTTGACGAAATCTGCTGCCGTTGTTTCCAGAATCCAGGCCAGATCGGGGGCGTTGCCGCCGGCAATCTGGGTGGTGAGGGTCGTTGTGTAGCTGTCAAAGGGCAGGGAGTCGAATGTGACGGTCACGCCGGGATGAAGTTCGGCGAACCCATCGGCGATCTCGTTGAACATGGCGAGATGGGCCTCGTTGGCGCTCCAGATCGTCATGCGCAGATCGACCTGATCCTGGGCCAGCGCCGGGCCGAAGGTGGCCAGCGGCAGGGCGAGACCTGCAAGGGCGGTGGCCGATTTCAAAAGCATTTTGGTGTGCATCATTTCCTCCTCGAGATGATGGTTTGGCATCAATAGGCCCGGATATCGGGCCAGCGGATTTCGACGCCGTGGTGATGGAGATGGGTCTGGAAGTCTTCGAGCCGGCGGTCGTCGGCTTGAACGGCGTGGGGCGTGAGCTCGTTGTCGAGGCACCATGCGGCCAGACGGCCCACCACTTCGCCGATGTTCCACTCGACAGGGTGCAGGCGGTAGCAGCCATTGGTGATGTGGGTGGTGCCGATGGTCTTGCCGGCCGGCAAGAGATTGGAGCGATTGCGCGGCAGGAGTGCACCGAGCGGGATTTCGAACGGGCAGGAGGGCACGTCGATATAATTGTCCCCGCCGGTCGAAGGGTGCAGGTCGATCCGGTACATGCCGGTGCCGACACTGTCGCGATAATTGACCGCTCCGGCATCCCCGCGCACCGCGTAGGACAGATCCTGTTCGGTGATGGTTGTCACCGCCCTGATGCGGCGGCTTTCGCGGATATAGGGGGCCATGGCGAGGCCGTGTTCGGTGCCGGTGACGTCGCCGCGCAGACGCAGGCCGGGGAAACCCTGCCCGCCATCGACGCGGGGCGCTTCGGTCTGGAGCCAGTAAAAGACCGAATAGGACAGCTCGGCGGCGCGGGAGAGCCGGTGGGCGTATTCGTCTTCGGTGCAGTCGATGATGGGCGCTTCGAAATAATCGATCATCGGCCAGTTGACGAGGCAGATGTCGGAGGCATAGGCGCCCGGGGTGAAGTTGCGGCGCGCTGCAATGCGGCGGAAGGTCCAAAGGTTTGCATCGCCCGCATTGCGGCGCTGGTCAGCATCGACGTCCAGGGGATTATCGTCGGGGTTGGGGGTGAAGCTGCGTTCGACGATTTCGAGCGTGCGCGGATGAGGCGCCTTGAAACCGATCAGCGGGCCGCCCCAGAAATCGGGCTGGACGGCGCGCCATTCGTCGTAGTTTTTCGGCTTGTCGATCACATGGTTGCCATCGACGTGATCGACGGCAAAGCAGATCGAGACGGCCTGCTGGTTTTCGGGCTGCGCCTCTGAGGGCGCGCTGGGCTCGCCGGTTTCGGCCTGGCTTTCAAAGCCTTTTACGTAGTCGGTGCCGGTCAGGGGCAGCAGGTCGCCCAGTTCGGTGGCATCGATCACATATTTGCCCGAGACGACGATCTTTTCGCCGGTCTGAACCTGACGCAGGGTGACCGAGCGTACGCTATCGCCGTCGGTCTGGGCCTCGATGGGCCGATAAGGCTTGAAGAGCTGGAGCCTGCCCATGCCGATATAGGGGGCGAGCCAGGCTTCCATTACCGCCAGGGGCACGCGCGGTTCAACGCACATGCGGCTGACCCAGCCGGCGCCGGGGTTAAGATCGGACCAGTTTCGCGCTGCCTCGTTGAGCGGATAGTGATCGCGGTAGAACTGGCGGATGGCGGTGCGCAATTGCCGGAAGGTGCGGGTGCCGCCCATTTGCTCGATCCAGGAATGCTCGTCGGAGGGCACGGCCTGGCTGGTCATCTGTCCGCCGATCCAGTCGAACTCCTCGGTCAGAACGACCGAGCGGCCCGAGCGCAGGGCGCCGAGCGCGGCTGCCACGCCGCCCAGTCCGCCGCCGATGATGGCTATGTCTGCAAAATAGTCTTTCACGATATACTCTTGGGTTTGATGGGACCGAGGGTTTCGCCCGCGACCTGCTCGCAGCAAAGCAATGTCTGCTCCAGCTCGGCCCGGCCTTCGAGCCGGGCGATCAGAGCGAGCGTGGCCTTGCGAGCCATCTCCTCGCGCGGAACGGCGTAGGTGGTGAAATTGGTGACAGTGTCGCCAGGCCGGATATGGCTGCCCAGCACGACTATGGAAAGGTCGCCGGGAACGCTCATGCCCCTGGCGATCGCCGCCCGCTTGAGCGGAATGGCGTCGGCCAGTTCCGTCAGAAAGACAATAGTGGCTCCAAGGGACTGGATCGCCGTCAGAAAATCCTCGGGATCGATCTCCACTTTGGGATCGTGAAGCACAAGTTCTCCTGCGTCCGCCATTCCCCTTTTAAAGCCCGTCCACCGGTCGACGGTCGACTCGGCGCCGATATTGGGGCCGACATAGGCAAATTTGACGTGGCCCAGTGCCATTGCTTTTTCGACCAGCTTTGCCGTGGCCGTCGCGTAGTCGGCGCCTACATAGGGTACCGGCCCTCCGGCATTGTCGCGTCGTCCGACGGCAACAAAGGGGAAGTCGCCCCTGACAAGCTTGGCGAGTTCATCGGCATCGAACTGACGGCCCAGAACGATGCATCCGTCGGCGAGCCGCAGGCGGTTGGTCTCGCTGAAAATCTGCTTTCGCCCATCGGCGCCGCGCCCCGCCGAGGTCATCAGCAAAAGATCGTAACCGGTCTCCTGGGCGGCTTCTTCGATGCCGAACAGGAAAGGCGCAAAGAAATCGGCCTGAGCACTTGGAAAGGCGGGTTCATAGGTAAAGACGCCGAGAATATTGTTTCGGCCATTGACCATCCGGCGCGCGACCGGGTCGGCGACATAGCCGGTTTCGGCAATCACCTTCTGAATGCGTTCGCGGGTCTGCTCGGGGATGCGGCGGCGGTCATCAGCATTGCCATTGAGGACAAGCGAGACGGTGGCCTGACTTACGCCGGCGAGCTTGGCAATCGCTTTCTGTGTCATGCGGCCCGACAAGCTGCGCTCCTCCACGGCTTGTTTATACGTATAAGCTGATAATACGTATAAGCGACAGTCACCAGTCTGTCAATGTGTTGGTAACTTCCGCTCGACTCCATCATTTTTGGCCGTAACAATTCCATTGTGTGGCGCAAATGGCGGCGTAAAAATAATACCAGTTTGCATCCAGCGCCTCCTGTGATTAATTTTTCACAAGGGAGATGAGATGATTCAGGACACCATTATTGCTGCGCTCTCGGCCGAGCTTGCGCAGGGCAATGGCCAGCCGCTTTATCGCAGGCTCGTATCGGCCATAGAACGTCTTGTTGCCGACGGGCACCTCAAGCGCGGTATGCTGCTGCCGAGCGAGCGCGACCTCGTGGCCAAGCTCGGCGTCTCTCGCGTCACCGTTCGCAAGGCTCTCGATGTGCTTATTGGCGAGGGCATCATTCGTCGGCGACAGGGGAGCCGGACGGAAGTGACGGCGCGCGTCGAAAAATCGCTGGCGCGGCTATCGAGCTTTTCCGAAGATATGGAATCTCGGGGATTTGTTCCTGGATGTATCTGGATTTCCAAGGAGATAACCTTCCCCACTCCGGGTGAGGCGATGGCGCTAGGGCTTGGCCCCAATGCTTCGATATTGCGCCTGAGGCGGGTACGCACGGCCGATGGCGTGCCCATAGCCATGGAAATAGCAGCGGTGCCGGCCGCCAT
>NZ_CAXAXY010000046.1:0-22679 GCF_963972885.1 uncultured Pelagibacterium sp.
AAATCGATTTGGGAATCCCAAACCGATTCAATCAGATCAAGACGCGCTCTAGGGCGTGTCCAGCAAAAGCATGTCCTCGACACGATCGGGGATGGAAACGGTTTTGCGGTTCGGACACGCAACAAAACAAGGACTTGGAGGGACGGACCGATTCAATCGGGCCGCGACTCCAAGCCTTAGCGGGCGTTCCGCAACGTCCACCAGATCACCGCTGCCAATCGGCCAAAGGCCGAAGGTGGTGGCAGTGCCGTGAAGGGCTGCTCGATTTGCCGGGCCAGTGCGCGGATATCGGCCCTGACCAGGGCCAGGCTGGCAAACGCCGGTTTGATGCCCGCATCCAGGCCGGCAATGGCAAGAGCCGCCTTTTCGGCATGCGTCTGCGCCAGGTCGCCCGCCTGTGCCAACGCCGCCCGAACCCCGTCGCTGTCCTTGCCGGCATAAATGTCGGCCTCGCGCACGCCGTGCGCCGTAAACAGCGCCAAGGGCAGGAAAAGCTGCTGGCGCGAGGCATTGTAGCCAAAGGCCCGAACGTGGCCGGCAAGCGCCTGCGCCACCCCCAGATGCCCGGCAGCGTCAGCGGCCTCGTCCACCGGTCCGCCCGCAAGAATCATCGCGGCATATTGGTAGAGCACCGAAACCGTCTCGCCAGCATAGCCTTCGAACTGGCCGATATCGGGCATGGGATCGTGATAGAGATCGAATCGCCGCGCCGCCAGCAGCCGCAGCAGCGGACCGCCGGGCAATTCATGGCGCTCAAGCGTTCTGAACAACGCGTCCGCCACCGGATTGCTGGCAATGGCGCCGTGCCCTTCCCCCTCGACGGCATCGACCCACCATTGCAGCCGGATCTCGCCCGGCGTCGGCTCTGAAACCCGCTCACGGATCGCTGCGACCTCGGCGGAAAAGGCGAAAATCGATTGCACCGCCGCGCGGTGCTCGCTCGGAATGACAAGGCTGGCGGCGTAACGATCCCGATCGAGTTCGCGCAATTGATCCGCCGCAAGCGCAAAACTGTCGCTCATCTAGCGCGCCTTTTCGACGCTGATCAACGCCGCGCCAACTGCCCGATTCTCGGCAAGCAGCACGTTATAGGTCCGAATGGCGCTGCCGGTCGAAACCGCTTCGACAATCACACCCTTCTCGCGCAATGCCGAACGGATTTCAGGTGCGATCGCGGCAATATCGGGACCCATGCCGATCAGCAGAACGTCGATGTTGTCGGCATTCTCGATGACTCGCGTAAGGGAGGCGAGCGTCACATCCCCGGCGGCGTCGACGTCCCAGGCGTACATTCCCGAAGGCAGGCAGATCAGCGAGCCCCGATGCGACATCTCTGCAAACCGGAACCCGCCATCGCCATAGGCGTCGATCGTCGCCTGATAGGGATAGTGCCCCTGACCTGCTTCCCAGGCCACGGGCGCTAAACCGCAGCGCCGTCGGCGCGGCGCTCAGGCTTGGGCTTGTCGCTCACTTCCGTCTCGGCACGCGTCTTGACGCCCAGATAGAGCAGGATTGGCGCCGAAACGAACACCGATGAATAAGTGCCCACAAACACGCCCCAGGCCATGGCCAGGGTGAAGCTGCGGATCACTTCGCCGCCAAAGATCACCAGCGCGATCAGCGCCAGCGCCGTCGTGCCACCGGTCAGGATGGTCCGCGTCAGCGTCTGGTTCAACGACATGTTGATGATTTCCGACAGGCTGATCCGCTTGTACTTGGCCAGATTCTCGCGAATCCGGTCATAGATCACCACAGTATCGTTGAGCGAATAACCGATCACTGTCAGCACGGCCGCGATACTCGAAAGATTGAACTCGAGTTGGAGCAGGGCGAACAACCCCACGGTGAGCACCACGTCGTGAACCAGCGCCATAATGGCGCCGACGCTGAACTGCCACTCGAATCGCAGCCAGACATAGATCACGATGCCCAACATCGCCACCAGTATGCCCACGATACCGTTGAACGCCAACTCCGACGATACCGTGCCGCTCACCGCCTCGGTGCGCCGCACCTCGTAGTCCTCTGCAACAGCATCGGTCACTTGCTGCACAGCCGCTTGCTGGGCGGTCTCGTCGCCGTCCTGCGTGCCGATGCGCACAAGAACGTCCGAGGGCGAGCCGAATTCCTGAACCTGCACTTCCCCGATCCCAAGATCGCCCAGCCGGGTGCGCAGATCGCCGATATCGGCGTCTCCATCATTGGCCTGCAATTCGATGGCACTACCGCCGGTAAAATCGATGCCCAGATTGAGCCCGCGCGAGGCTTCCAGCGCAACGGTGCTGACCAGCAGCACCAGCGTGAAGGCAAAGCCGAACTTGCGCCAGCTCATGAAAGGCAGCTTGGGCTCAAGCGGCAGAAAGCGCTCCAGTATGTTGACCTTGAGCGTCTTGGGACGCCGGTTCTGGAACCAGGTCGTCACCAAAAGCTGGGTCACCAGATAAGCGGTGAACATCGTGGTCAGAACGCCGATCGCCAGCGTCACGGCAAAGCCCTGAACCGGCCCCGAGCCGAGGAAGAACAGTACAACGGCCGCAATAAGCGTCGTGACGTTGGCGTCGATGATGGTGGTCATCGCCCGCTTGAACCCTGAATCGATGGCCTGGAACGGAGATCGCCCTGCCCCCAGTTCCTCGCGTATGCGCTCGAAAATCAGCACGTTGGAATCGACGGCCATACCGACAGTCAAAACGATACCGGCGATGCCCGGAAGCGTCAGCGTCGCCCCCAGCGTTGAAAGTGCCGCCAGGATCATGCCGATATTGAGCACCAGCGCGATATTGGCAAACACCCCGAACAGCCCGTAGGCCGCCAGCATGAACAGCACCACGCCCGCCGTACCGATCAGCCCCGCGGTCACGCCCGCATTGATCGAGTCCGCGCCAAGGCTCGGACCCACCGTGCGTTCCTCGACAATATCAAGCGTCGCCGGAAGCGCGCCCGCGCGCAGCAGGACCGCCAGATCGCTCGCCGACTCGGATGTGAAATTGCCTGAGATCTGGCCTGTGCCGCCGGTGATGGACTGCTGGATGGTCGGCGCGGTGATCACCTGGCCGTCGAGCACGATGGCAAACCGGCGCCCGACATTCTCCGATGTGATTTCGCCGAACGTGATCGCCCCCTGGGTGTTGAAGCGGAAAGAGACGACCGGCTGGCTGTTCTGGTCGAACGAGGGCTGTGCATCCACGAGTTCCTCGCCACCAATGGCCACGTCCTCATAAAGCAGTTCGTCGAACCCGTCGGTGCTGGGCACGATCATCGTCCCCGCCGGCAGGCCCTGGGCCTGCGCCTGAGCCGCGCTCATCGAGGGATAGACCAGATGGAACGTCAAACGCGCCGTCTGGCTGATCAGGTCCTTGAGCCTCTCGGAATCGCCGAAACCGGGCACCTGCACCAGGATCCGGTCTTCGCCCTGGCGCTGGATGATCGGCTCGGTGGTTCCCACCTCGTCGATGCGGCTGCGGATAACCTCGAGCGACTGCGCCACAAGCGAGGACATGCGGCTCGAAATGGCGTCCTCGGTCAGCGTAATCAGGATACGGCCGCCCGATGTGGCAATATCGATCTCGGGCGCCGCCGTGCCGCCACCGAAAATCCCGCCCTCTGCGGGCTGCGCAAGCGGCTCGAGCGCTGCCTGCGCCGCGTCGAGCTGGCTCGGATCGGTCAATTCGACATTGAGCGTCGCGCCGTCGGTGGTAATCAGGCTCCCGATACCCGCCTCGATCAGAGTGGCGCGTGCATCGCGCCGGATGTCGCTGATCCGACCCTCGACGATATCGTCGCGGTTGACCTGCAACAGAAGGTGCGACCCGCCCTGCAGATCGAGACCGAGCACGATTTCCTGGTTCGGCAGCCAGTCCGGCAAACCGGCCTTGGTCTGCTCACTGAGGAAATTCGGCAAGACCGCCAGGACGCTGAGCAGCGTCACCAGAAGAACGGCAATGGTCCGGAACGGCGGGAACTTCATGGGAAACCTTTGTTTTTTAATGATCCATAGCGCCGGCGCTCTAGGCACGCCGGCGCTATCGGTTCGCGTTCGCAAGGCGCTGGCCCGGCGGATAAATCAATCGACTATTTGTTGTCGTTGACCGGCTCGGATTTGGTCCGCACGTCCGAAATCATGGTCCGAACGACCTTGATCTTGACCCCGGTTGCGATTTCCACTTCCAGGTCTTCGCCGTCGACGGCCTTGGTCACCTTGCCCACGACACCACCATTGGTGACGATGGTATCGCCCCGCTTCACGGCCGCCAGCATGGCCTGATGGGTCTTCATCCGCTTCTGCTGCGGGCGGAAGATAAGGAACCAGAAAATGGCAATAAGCAGGATGATGGGAATAAAGCTGGAAATAAAGTCCATCCCGGAGGGTGCTGCTGCACCCTGGGCAAAGGCTGGCGTAACGAACATTAAGGCACTCCGTAGCGGTCTGCTTGTCAAAGCAGGACTGATTGTCCCATATAGGGACGCTTGCGGTTTTGGGCAGGTATTTTGCTCCCAAAAAATCGCGCGGACTATACTAGCGGGCCCGGCGAAAGGCAAAGCCTATCGGGCACATTCAGGGACTATTCTCCAGTGGAAAATACAGACAAGCTTTCGGCCATTTCCGCGTCGCTCGAAAAGATCGCGCGCACGCTCGACACCATGGCCGGAAACGCCGAAGCGACCGCCCGGATCGAGGACGGAATAAACGCCTATCTCTGGGACGGCGCCGACCACATCCTGCGCCCGGTGCGCAGCGTCAACCGCATCCCGCTCGACCTGCTCGAGGGTGTGGCCCATCTGCGCGACATCCTTTTGGACAACACCCTCGCCTTCGCCCGCGGCCACGGCGCCAACAATGCCCTGCTCTGGGGCGCCCGCGGCATGGGCAAGTCCTCGATGGTCAAGGCGATTCACGGTCACATCGAAAGCTCAGCCGAGCCGGGGCTTTCCCGCCTCATCCTCATCGAGATCGCCCGCGAGGACATCGCCACCCTGCCTGTGCTTCTGCGCTTCCTTGTGGACCGGCCCGAGCGCTTCATCATCTATTGCGACGACCTCAGTTTCGATCGCGACGAGTCCAGCTACAAGGCCCTCAAATCCGTACTCGACGGCGGGCTCGAAGGACGCCCTGCCAACACCCTGTTCTACGCAACCTCGAACCGCCGCCACCTGATGCCGCGCGACATGATCGAAAACGAGCGCTCGACGGCCATCAATCCCAGCGAAGCGGTCGAGGAAAAGGTCTCGCTTTCGGACCGTTTCGGTCTCTGGCTGGGCTTTCACAATTGCGATCAGGATACCTATCTCGCCATGGTGCGTAACTATGTCGCTCACTACGGCATAGAGGTCGGCGAGGACGAACTGCGCGCTTTGGCCATCGAGTGGTCGGCGACTCGCGGATCCCGTTCCGGCCGCGTCGCCATCCAGTTCGTCCGCCACCTCGCTGGTATCAAAGGCAAGTCGATCGGCTAACAAACGAAAGGGCCGGCCCTCCTGGACCGGCCCCAACAAGGAGCATTGCCTACCAGTATTTGTAAAGCCGTCTAGCCGGCCAGAAGCGGCATCGGATCGACCGGCGTCGCGCCCTTGCGCAGCTCGAAGTGAAGCTGAGGGCGGCTGACCGATCCGGTCATGCCCACTGTGCCGATGGCATCGCCGCGCGATATGGCATCGCCTTTGACAACCCCGATCGTGTTGAGGTGCGCATAGGCCGACACAAAGCCATTGGCGTGCTTGACCAGCACCAGATTGCCATAGCCCTCGACGGCGTTGCCAACATAGATGACTTCGCCATTTTCGGCGGCGCGCACCGAGGTGCCTTCCGGCGCTTCGATATTGATGCCGGTGCCGCGCGAAGCGGCGAAATCTGTAATGACCCGCCCCGACAGCGGCCAGCGGAACTTGTCGCTGGTCACAGAACCGGTCGCGGCCGGTGTAGGCTGCTGCGTTGGCGCTGCGGCCACTTGGGTTGGCTGAGTTTCGTCGGGCCGCTCCACCGGCTCAGGGGCCGCGGCGGGCGCCGGCGTTGCCGTCTGCGTATTGGCAGCGGTCGCCCCGTTCGGCGACGTCAGGGTTTGCGATCCCGAAACCGCGGCGACCTGCTGGGTCTGCCCGCGCTGGGCCAGAAGATCGGGACGCCCCGGAATGATCAGGCTCTGCCCGACGACAATCTTGTCTGGCGAGGTGATGTTGTTGGCGGCAATCACGTCGGTTGCGCTCACATCGTAGCGGCGGGCGATCGTATAGAGCGATTCACCCGAAGCGATTGTGTGCTTGTAGGTATCACCCTGCACCACGCCGAGCTGCGGAGCGCTCGATGCGGTGGGCTGGGAAGAATTTGGCGAAGGAGAGGATACTGCGGCGGTTTGTGCAGGCATGGCTTGGGTACTCGTTACTGAAGACGGCTGCAAAGCGGGAAGATCCTGGGAGACGACGGCCGACTGCGTACCGACCGGCGAAGCGGTCGTCCGGTCGATCAGGACCGGTCCGGTATTGGCAACTGCCGTTGCCCCGCCACCGATATTGGCTGGGGGCAGATACGCTGGCATTGCCTGGCCCACTGCGGCGCCACCCATCCGCGAGGTTGATCCCGTCACCGTGGAATCGCCTCCGAATGAACCCATCGAGGAACACCCTGCCAACACGAGGGCGGCAACACTCATCGCAAGTGCAGAGCCGGCGCTGCGCAGATTGGAACCCGTTACGCTCAAGGTCATGGGAAGTGCCTGTCAACTCGTCTACTCAATGGAAATTAGAGTAGACTTGTTAAGGTAAAGACGAGCTTAAAGACGCTACCATTACGCAAAGTTATGCGCCGCGCGCGCGGCCGGGGCTCAGCGGCGCCAGCCGCACCGTGCCCGTTTCGGTCTCGATGAAACTGTCATCGGCCCTTTCGATCCGCAAAATCGCCTGCCTGTCTGACGGCGCGCCGACCGCCATCACCGCAATTCCCCCGTCGGCAAGCTGCTCGACAAGCTCCTCGGGCACCTCGCCCACCGACCCGGTCAAAAGGATGCGCTCGAATGGCGCCTGTTGTTCGAGGCCCAAAAGGCCATCCTCGTTGAGCCCGACAATGTTGGTATAGCCCAGCCCCTGCCAGCGCCCCTGCGCGCCGCTGGCCAGCGTCCTGTATTTTTCGATCGAGAACACACGCCTTGCCATCCGCGACAGCAGCGCGGCCGAATAGCCCGAGCCCGTCCCCACCTCCAGCACCTTGTTGGTGCCCTGTGGCGCAAGCGGCACCAGCAATTGCGCCAGAAGACCGGGCGCTGTGATCGACTGACCGCACGCGATGGGAAGCGAGGATTCGCGATAGGCGTATTCGCCGAAATCCTCAGGCACGAATTTTTCGTGCGGAACGGTCTCGAAAGCGCGCAGGATGTCCGGGTCGGTCACACCGAGCTGGCGAAGGTTCAGGATCAGGCCGGCCCGCGCTTCCCAGTAATCGGTCAAACGCCCCGCCCCCTCGTTTAGGTCCGCCCAGGACCCGTGAACGGCAATCGCCCTTCGTGGCGCTGGACGAAATTCATATCGGTCTGCTGCAGCATGAGCGGGGTCACCGTGATCGCCTTGTCTTCATGCAGGATATGGAAATCCGCGCCCGCGTCCAGAGGTTTGGGCGTATTCAGAATCGTCACGAAATGCTTGCCCGGATTGTCGCTCGGATAAAGCTCGAACGGCGAATGCGCGAATCGCTGATGCGGCACCAGCCTGATGCCGCTCACCTCGTGGGGCGCGCAGATCGGAAAATTGACGTTGAAATAGGTGTCGCGCGCTCCGGCCACATCCAGAATGGACCGCACCGTTTCCGCCCCCAGTTCAGCCGCCGGCCCCCAGTCGATCTCGTCGCGCCCATGGTCGTAATCCATGGCCTGGCTCAACGCGATCCCGATGGCACCATGCAGCGCGCCCTCGCGCGCCCCCGCCGCCGTCCCCGAGCAATGCATGATATCGCCAAGGTTCTGCCCGCGATTGACGCCCGACAGGACGATATCGGGACGACCGTCCTTGAGCACATGGGTAATCCCGGCCACCACGCAGTCAGCCGGCGTGCCGTCGAGACAATAGATGCGCTCGCCGCGTGTCTCGATCTCGATTTCATAGCCGAACGTCATCCGGTGCCCGGTGCCGCTCTGGTTGTTTGCCGGCGCCACCACCCACACATCGTTGGACAGTTGGCGCGCAACATCGAGCAGCACGGCGAGCCCCGGCGCGTCGATGCCGTCATCATTGGTCAAAAGGATACGAGGATTGGCTTTCATCCGCCGATCTTTTCGATCCCGCCCATATAAGGACGCAGCGCATCGGGAATGGTCACCGAACCATCTTCGTTCTGGTAGTTTTCCATAACAGCGATCAGCGCCCGCCCCACGGCAACGCCCGATCCGTTGAGCGTATGGACAAATTGCGGCTTGCCATTGGCGTCACGATAGCGCGCATCCATGCGCCGCGCCTGGAAATCCCCGCACACCGAAACCGAGGAGATCTCGCGATAAGTGTCCTGCCCCGGCAGCCACGCCTCGATGTCATAGGTCCGCCGCGCCCCGAACCCCATATCGCCGGTACAAAGCTGCATGACGCGATAATGGATGCCCAGCCGCTTGAGCACCTCTTCGGCACAAGCCAGCATCCGCTCATGTTCGTCGGCCGATTTCTCCGGCGTCGTGATCGACACCATCTCGACCTTGTTGAACTGGTGCTGGCGCAGCATCCCGCGCGTATCGCGCCCCGCCGACCCCGCTTCCGACCGGAAACAGGGCGTCAGCGCCGTAAACCGCAACGGCAGTTCGTCTTCGGGAAGGATCGACTCGCGCACGAAATTGGTCAGCGGCACCTCCGCCGTCGGAATGAGCGCCAGTCGCCCATCACCGTGTGGGGCAAAGAACAAATCTTCCTCAAATTTCGGAAGCTGGTTGGTGCCAAAGAGCGCATCATCCTTCACCAAAAGCGGCGGCTGCACCTCTGTATATCCATGCTGATCCACATGCAGATCGATCATGAACTGCCCAATCGCCCGCTCCAGCCGTGCGATCTGCCCCTTGAGCACCACGAACCGGCTGCCCGAAAGCTTGGCGGCGGTTTCGAAATCCATCCCGCCCATCGCTTCGCCGAGCTCGTAATGCTCCTTCGGCGCAAAGCCGAGACCAGGCTTGGCCGGCCGCGTCGCTTCGGATTCATTGGCTCGGAAATAGGGAACGTTGTCGCCCTCGTCTTCACCCACCGGTACGCCCTCGGCCGGCAAATTGGGGATCACCGACAGCGCAGCCCGAATCTCCTCGGTCAGCGCCTTTTCCCGCGCTTCGAGTTCGCCGAGCCTGTCTTTCAGGCCCGATACTTCGGCCATCAATTCGCTCGCCCGTGCCTCGTCCTTTTGCGCCTTGGCCTGCCCGATCAGTTTCGAGGATGCGTTGCGCTTTTCCTGTACCGAATTGAGCTCGGCCACGACCGCGCGCCGCTCATCGTCGAGCGCAACGAGAGATGCGGAAACCGGCTCCATCCCGCGCGTCTTGAGCGCGGCGTCGAACGCTTCAGGATTTGCACTGATCCATTTGATGTCGAACATTTTGGGCTGGTCCGCTGGAAAGAAAGATACGGACAGTGCCTAGCCGAGCCGCGCGTCAAACTCAAGGACCGCTTAGTCTTCGAGATCCTTGGCCAGTTGAGCCTCACGCTCCAGTCGCCGTTTTTCGACAATACGCACCGCAAACACCGACAGTTCGTAGAGCAGCAGCAAGGGGATCGCCAATCCGATCTGCGAAATCGGATCGGGTGGTGTCAGGAACGCCGCAATCACGATGATCGCCACGATCGCGTATTTGCGCCACGCCTTGAGGTTGTCGACCCCGATCAGGCCGATCTGCGCCAGCAGCGTCAGAATAACCGGCAACTGGAAGCATACCCCGAATGCCAGCAGCAGCGTCATGATCAGGCTCAGATATTCCGAGACCCGCGTCACCATCTCGATGGTGACCCCTGAGGGATCGGTCTGTTGCATCCCCAAAAAGAACCCAAGCGCCAGCGGCATCACGCCATAATAGACAAGCGCCGCGCCCACCAGAAAACAGATCGGCGTCGCAACGAGATAGGGCAGGAACGCCAGGCGCTCGTTCTTGTAGAGCCCCGGCGCCACAAAGGCGTAAATCTGCGAAGCGATGATCGGAAACGCCAGGAAAATGGCGGAAAACAGGGCCACCGACAGCTTGGTGAAGAAAAACTCCTGCGGAGCCGTATAGATCAGGCGCACCGCCTCGGGGCTCCCCGCCGCCGCAACGAACGGCCCAAGCAAAAAGCCGTAGATCTGGTCGGCAACGAAAAAGCACAGGATAAACAGCACCGCCAGCGCGATGATCGAATAGATCAGTCGTGTGCGCAGCTCGGTCAGATGCTCGATCAGCGGCGCCTCGCTGGCCTTGAGGTCATCCTCCTTGGGCGCGGCGGATCCCGCGATCTTTTGTTGTGCCTCGGTCATTTATCGCCGCCCGTCTCCGCAACGGCCTTTTTGCGCGCCGGTGCCGCTTTTCTGGCCGTGGTCTTTGTTGCGCCGGTCTTGCTTGCAGATTTTTGCTGCGCGGCGGGCTTTTCGTCGGCGGTTTTTTTCGCCGCCGGCTTTTTTGCGGCTTTGGCCGCTGCCGCAGGCTTGGCAGCCTTCGCAGGAGCCTTGCTCTTGGGTTCGGAGGTTTTGGCCGTTGATGTCGCCGCTTTGCGTGGGGCGGCCTTGACCTTGGTCTTGGCCGGCGCATCGGCAATCGGTGCCGGTTGCTCGGCCTCGGTTGTGGCCGCGTTGGCCGGTTTGGCGACCGATTCACTCACCTTGGCCCGCAAAGCCGCCGACGCAGCGGAGGGTTCGGCCCGCGATGGTGTCATGCCCGCCTGTGCGTGGATCGCATCGACAACGCTCTCCTCGCCCGTAGCGGGTGGCTTGAGTTTGCCGGTCGGCTCAACCTTGCCATTGCGGATCGAATTGAATTCGCGATTGATCTCTGCGCTGGTCTGCTTGAGCGGGTCCGAAATAGCCTTCTTGGCCTCGGCGATCTCGTCGGCGGCAATGGCCTTGTCGATCTCCCGGCGGAAATCATTGCCCATGCGCCGCACGGTACCCATCATCCGGCCGACATTGCGCATCATCATCGGCAGGTCTTTGGGGCCGACGACGACAAGCAACACGATGCCGATAACGAGCATCTCGCTCCAGCCAAGCCCAAGCATGCTGATCTATCCTCGTTTGAAAGCTATGCCGAAAGAACGCGTCTTAGGCGTCCTTGCGCGTCTCAGCTTCCGTGGTCTGGTTGAGCGTGGGCTCAGCCTGACCGGGCTTCTGGTCGATCGTGGCCGTGGCCTTGTCATCAGGCGTGTCATCTTCGGCCATGCCCTTGCGGAAGGCCTTGATGCCGCCTGCGACTTCGCCCATCAGGCCCGAAATCTTGCCGCGCCCGAAAAGCAGCAGCACGACGACAGCGATAACCAGAAGTCCCCAGGGTCCGGGATTCATTTCAATACCTCCTAATGGCACGGCGGCATTGGCGCCGGCCGGCAGATGTGTCTGGCCCACAGATATTGATTATTGGCGGCGAAAACAAGGATGCTGTGCGCTCTTGTTGGACCATAATCGTCGCGGGGCGCCGCTGGCCGATCAATCTTCGCTCTCGGTTTCGGCATCACCCTGATCGTCGGAATCGAGTGGATCCTCGTCATCGCGCAACGCCCCGTCGAACGGCATGGGCACGGAAAAACTCGGCGGCACGCGACTCGAAAGCAGCCCCGCGCCCTTCAGTTCCTCGAGCCCGGGCAGATCGCCAAGGCTTTCCAGCCCGAAATGGTCCAGAAACGCCTCGGTCGTGCCATAGGTCACCGGCCGCCCCGGCGTCCGCCGCCGCCCCCGCATCCGCGCCCATCCCGCTTCCATGAGCACGTCCAGCGTTCCCTTGGAAATCGAAACCCCGCGCACCTCCTCGATTTCCGCCCGCGTGACCGGCTGATGATAGGCAATGATCGCCAGCGTCTCGAGCGCCGCCCGCGACAGCGGTCGCGTATCGGTTTCCTCCCGCCGCAACAGGAAATTGAGATCGTCCGCCGTCCGGAACGCCCATTTCGACCCGCGCTGCACCAGATTGATCCCCCGCCCCGCATAGCGCGCCTGCAACGCATCGATCAGCGCATCCACATCGGCCCCATCGGAAAGGAACGGCGCGACATCGCGCAGATCGACCGGTTCGGCCGAGGCGAAAAGCAGCGCCTCGAGAATGCGCAGATTGCGCTCATGGAGTTCGGAAACATCGTTTTCCAGCGCGCTCATTGCGGCGTCTCCCCCTGCCGCCGGCGCATAAGGAGCGGCGCGAAGGCCTCTTGCTGGCGCAATTCCACCTGCCCCAGCCGCACCAGTTCCAGCGATGCCGTAAAGCTCGACGCCATCGCCGTCGCCCGTTCTTCGGGCCGCGCCAGATACTCGGCGAGATAGGTATCGAGCGATACCCACTCAAAACTCTGCCCGATCAGCCGCTCCAGGATTTCGCGCGCCTCCTGCAACCCCCAAACCGTGCGCTGGTGGGGCGAATATTCGGCCGGAATACCGCGTTCGCGCTGCGCCGCATAGGCCCGCAGCAATTGATAAAGGTCGGCCTCCCACAGCGCATGCCGCGTGATTGAGACCGGCTCGGGCATCCCGCGTGCGAAAACGTCGCGCCCCAGCCGCGCGCGATTGAGCAGCCGCCCTGCGGCATCGCGCATCGCTTCGAGCCGCGCCAGCCGGAACTGCAGCAATGCCGCCATTTCCTCGCCGCTCGGCTCGTCGTCATCGGTCTGCTGCGGCACCATCAGCCGGCTTTTCAGATACGCCAGCCACGCCGCCATCACCAGATAATCGGCCGCCACCTCGATCCGCTGCTGGCGGATGGTCTCGATAAACGCCAGATATTGCTCGGCCAGCGCCAGCACCGAAATGCCCGAAAGATCCACCTTCTGCTTGCGGGCAAGGTCGAGCAGAAGGTCCATCGGACCTTCATAACCGCGCACGTCCACATGCAGCACGGCATCGGCCTGCGCACGCTCGGGCACTGCATCGAACCAGGGATCAGAAGTCTCGGCCATATCCCGCCGCTGGCAAAGCAAAAGAGGGGAGCAGCATTGCCACTCCCCTCAACCCAGTCAAGCCATGAGAGCCGTTGGTGCCCAGGGTATGTTGTGATTCAGATCAGGCTGAGGCGAAAATGGTCGTTTTCGAGAACCGGAGCGGAGCGTACATTATGTACGTGAGCACCGGAAGCGCAGAAAATGGCCGTTTGCAGTCCAGCATGATCTGAATCGCGGCATGCCCTAGTTGTTCAGCACGAAACAGTCGCCACCCTGCCCCTGGATCGCCGTGCAGACCGAATTGGCCTGATCGAAGCTCGGCTGTGGCAGCCGTACGCGATAATATATGCCGCGTTCACCCAGATCGACCCGGCTGACCTGGGGCGTCGCCCCGTTGAACAGCGTACCATAGCGGGCCTGCAACGAAGGGATATCGGCCTGCGCATCCGCTTCGCTCCGCTGCGATGACAATTGCACCCACGCACCGACATCGGCCGCCGGCGTCGCTGCCGCCGCGGCCGGGGCAGGCGTTGTTTCCGTCGGCGTGACAGCGGCAACCGTTTCGGTCGCCGGGGCTTCCGATGCGGGAACGGGCGTCGACGCTGTCGTATCCTGGGCCGTCAGTCCGGCCGGCCGCGCGACCGGCACCGGCGCACCGGCATCTTCAGCCGTTGCCGCAGCTCCCGTTTCGGTCTCATCTGCCGTTTCAGGGGTGCTGGCTGCCTCAGGCAGAGCCTCGCTTGCATCTGCCGCGGGCGCCTCGGTTTGGCTCGCCGCTGCTGTTTCGCCATCGGCCATGGCCAGCGCAATTGCCTCCCCGATCGGATCGGAGGTCAGCGTGCTGTTGGGAACAGCAGGCACATCGGGCCTTTCGACAGGCAGAACGTTCGACCCCGCAACGCTGTCGGTCGCCTGGACGATCGTGCCGTCGGGCCGAACGGTAACCGTACGCACCGGACGATTGGCAAGTGCCGTTTCGCCGTCCTCGGGTGCCAGAACCTCGGCGACCTGGGCGCCGCTGGCACCATTGGTCTGGTCGCGCGACACCAGCGCCTCGTCTTCGGGAGACCCGCCATTGCCCTCGATCTCGCTGAAAACCACCGATTCGCTGGCTGTCGACTCGCTCTGCGGCGGCGCATCTTCCTTGAGCGGCGAGGCATCGGCGGTCAGCACCGGCGCTTCGCCCGGCTCTCCGGGGCCGGAGAAGAACGCGAAATAAACGCCGCCGATCAGTGCAAAAATCACCGCCCCTGCCGCAACCGGCAAAACGAATCCGCCAAGCCGGCGGCGCGGGCGTCTCGGCGCCGGCTCTTCCTCAGCATAGGCTTCATCGGCATAGGCTTCATCGGTGTAATCGTCGTCGGCATAGTCGGCTGGCGCCGCTTGCGCTTCCGGTTCAGACGGGGGCGGCACCGGCGAGGCAAAAAGTGGATCGGGTATAAATTGCTCCCGGCTCGGCTGCGGATCGACAGCAGGCTCTGGCCGCTCCTCGATCTGACGGGGTGCTGGCGCCACGAGCCAATCTTCGGGATCGTTTGCAGGCTCGACGCGCCGCACCGAAGACCCGGTGGCGGCGGCAGCGGCCAGTATCGCCGATTCCGCGGCATCCACGGCGGCATCGGTTTCAAAATCATCGAGAAAGCTCGATTTCACGCGCCGCCCGCCCGGCAGTCCGGTATCGACCGAATTGGCCCGCGCCGCCTCCCCGATCAATGCTTCGATATCGCCGATCGGATCGCGCTCGTGCGGCACCGGTGCCGTATCGGAAAACGCCGCGCTCGAACGCCCATAGTCTTCATATGAAGGCTCGGGTTCGGCAGGAAGCGGATCGTCGTGGTTGGCCCAATCATCGTCCCGCGAAGAATCGCTCTGGTAGGTCTCCACTTCGGCGTCGGCGATCAAATCGGCAATCGGGTCGCCCGACACCTCTTGCGTGTCCACACTGGCCCGCTGCGCGGTTCCAAACCCGAAATCGAAAACCGGCATCGCATCACTCTGCCCTGCTTCCTGCGTCGGCTCGGTTTCCCCTTCGCCCTCGAAAGGCACATCCTGGGGCACACCGAAACCGGGCTCGGCCTGGTAAAAGTCGTCCTGAGCGGGCTGTTCGGGCTCGGGCTGGGCGGAAACCTCCGGCTCGGCGGGTCTGTGGGCGCTGGCCGGCGCCGCGGCCGTGCGGGCATCCTGCGCCACAAGCCGCGCCAGTTCCGCAATCAGATCATCGGAGTCCTGACCCGCCGTGGCCGGGTTGTGCTTTGTATCGGTCATAGAGCAGTGCCCCGAAAGTCTTTCGCTTTAACTTGCCCTTGATTGCGAGCATGCCCACGGAACTGTTCACAGCAATGCGCCGTAATTATGAAAGCTCTTGCGGGGCGCTGACGCCTAAAAGATCAAGGCCGTTGCCGAGAACCCGGCGCACGCCATCCACAAGCGCGAGTCGAGCCAGTGTCAGTTTCGGGTCATCGTCGTTAACAAAGCGTAAGCTGGGATCTTCCTTGCCCTTTCCCCAGAAAGCGTGGAATTGCGCCGCAAGCTCGTGCAAGTAAAACGCAAGTCTATGCGGTTCATGCGCCCGCGCCGCCGCCGCAACCTGCCGCGGCCAGGATCCGAGCAACCGGATCAACTCGATTTCATCGCCTGTTGCGAGCAACGAGAGGTCGGCTCCAGCCAGTGCCGCATCGGAGGTATCGAGGTTGGGCAGGTCGCGCGCCGCATTGCGGAAAATCGAAAACGTCCTCGCATGGGCGTACTGGACGTAAAAAACCGGATTGTCCTTGCTCTGCTCTTTGACCAGCGCAAAGTCGAAATCGAGCGGCGCGTCGTTGCGCCGGAACAGCAGCATGAAACGGGTCGCGTCCACACCAACTTCTTCCACAACATCAGCAAGTGTCACCAAGTCACCGGACCGCTTGCTCATTTTCACAGGCTCGCCATTCCGCAACAGCTTGACCAGCTGGCAGAACCGCACGTCGGCCGAAGCCTTGCCGCCCGATACGGCTTTCACTGCCGCTTCGATGCGCTTGGCATAACCCGCATGGTCGGCGCCCAAAACGTCGATCAGCGTCGTAAAGCCGCGCAGCACCTTGTTGCGGTGATAGGCGATGTCGGCTGCAAAATAGGTGTAGCTGCCGTCCGATTTGACGAGCGCCCGGTCCACGTCGTCGCCGAACTGGGTGGCGCGAAACAGCGTCTGCTCACGGTCTTCCCAGTCGTCGGGCAGCTTGCCCTTCGGCGGGTCGAGACGCCCCTCATAGATCAGGCCCTCCTCGCGCAGCCAGGCCAGCGTCTTTTCGATCTCGCCCCCTGGTCCGTGCAGGGTCTTTTCGGAAAAGAACACGTCGTGCTCGATATTGAGTTTTTTCAGATCGGCCTTGATCAGTTCAAGCATTGCGGCCAGCACATGCTGCTTGACCGGCGCCAGCCACGCCTCTTCGGGCTTGTCCAACAAGGAGTTGCCGAATTCTTCCATAAGCGCCTGCCCCACCGGGACCAGATAGTCGCCCGGATAAAAGCCCGCTGGAATTTCAATCGTTTCACCCAGCGCCTCGCGGTAGCGCAGGAAAGCCGAGCGGGCCAGCGTATCGACCTGCGATCCGGCATCGTTGATGTAATATTCCTTGGACACCTGGTAGCCTGCATAGGCCAGAAGCGATGCCAGCGCGTCGCCATAAACGGCGCCGCGCGTATGGCCCACATGCATCGGCCCGGTCGGATTGGCCGAAACATATTCGACATTGACCTTCTCGCCCTGCCCCACATCGGCCCGTCCGAAATCGTCGCCGCGTTCGGCAATAGAAGAGAGCACCTTGTGCCAGACGCTTTGCTGCAGCCGGAAATTGATGAACCCCGGTCCGGCGATCTCGACCGAAGCCACATCGGCATCGCCTGAAAACCGCTCGGAAATTGCCGCGGCGACTTCGCGCGGGTTCTTGCCCAGCGGCTTGGCCACCACCATCGCCGCATTGGTCGACAGGTCCCCGTGGGCGGCATCGCGCGGCGGCTCGACTACGACGCGGCCCAACAATTGCCGATTGTCGGCCAGCTCGGGAAAACTCGCGATCAGCGCATCGGTGACGCGCCCTTCAAAAAGGGCAAACACATCCATCTCAAGGAACCTATGATTGAAATTTTGGGCCGACACATCGAGATTGGCGCCAAGGCGCGGCGAAAGCCGGGGTTTGCAGCCCACCTTCACGCCAATATCGGCATGCCGGGGGCGGGTTACCGGAATTCCGGTCTTTCGTCAAACAAACGGGCGTGTTCGTCAAGCGCGAACGGGTCGGTCATCCCGGCCACGAAATCGCAAACGATCCGCGCCCGCGCCGCCTTCGAACGTGCGGCGCTGTGGGCCAGCCCCCAGCGCCCCGGCATGTCTCCATCGGCGATATAGGCGTCAAACAGCCGCCCCACTACCGCCTCGCTCTCGCGCACCGGCCCCATGACGCGCGCGTCGCGATAAACCTTGGCAAACATGAACGCCTTGAGTTCGGTCTCATCCTCCGCCATCTCGGTGGGAAACCCGATCAGGGCCCGCCCCGCATACCGCACGTCGTCGGCACTTTGCGGATCCGCCGCGATCAGCCGCTCGGCACTTTCGGCAATCACCGCCTCGATGGTCCGGGTGATCAGCCGCCGCTGCACCTCGTGGATCTGGCGCCCCCGCTCCAGTCCCGGCCACATGTCGACGACTTCACGCGCGATCGGCCCCATCAGCGGCACATCGACAAGATCGTCGATCACCACCAGCCCTGCCCTTACCGCATCGTCGATATCGTGAGCGTTATAGGCAATATCGTCGGCAATCGCGGCCACCTGCGCCTCGAGATTGGCATAGGTTTCAGGCAACAAATCCTCACTGGCCGGAATGTCCGCCAGCGCCGCCCCGATATCCTGCCCATGCTCGGACGCCGCACCCACCACCGGGCCATTGTGCTTGAGGATGCCTTCGAGCGTCTCCCAGGTCAGGTTCAGCCCGTCATGGTCGGCATAGCGGTTCTCCAGCATCCCCACCACACGCAGCGCCTGAATATTGTGGTCGAACCCGCCAAGCTCTGCCATTTTCTCGGCCAGCACCCGCTCGCCGGCATGCCCGAACGGGGTGTGCCCCAGATCGTGCGAAAGCGCCACGGCCTCGGCCAGATCCTCGTTGAGTCGCAGCGCCCGCGCGATCGAGCGTGCGATCTGGCTCACTTCGAGCGTATGGGTCAGCCGGGTTCTGAAGTGCTGGCCTTCGTGATGAAGGAAAACCTGCGTCTTGTGTTGCAGCCGCCGGAACGCCGTCGAATGGATGATCCGGTCCCGATCCCGCTGAAATTCATTGCGTGTCGGGCTGGCTGAGGGCCGATAGACCCGCCCCCGCGACTGTGCCGGATCGGCGGCATAAACCGCATGCATATCACTCATGTGGGAGAGCCCCTTTTCATCGTCGCTCTACGATCTTATGTTGGAGGCCGAATTTGCAATCAAAAGCAGCAGCGCCATGACCGATATCCAACTATCACCGAACGAGGTCGTTTTGACAGAGCGCGCCGCCAAGCGGATCAATCGCATCCTGTCAAAGGAAGACCCCGGCACCGTCCTGCGCATCGCCGTAGCGGGCGGCGGGTGTTCGGGTTTCCAGTACGAGTACAATTTCGTCAAGGAAACCCCCACCGAAGACGATCTGGTCCTTTCCCGGGACGGGGCCACCGTTTACATCGATTCGATGAGCCTTGAATTCATGGGCGGCGCCGAAATCGACTTTGTCGACGATCTGATCGGCCAGTCCTTCCAGATCAAGAACCCCAACGCCGTCGCCTCGTGCGGCTGCGGCACCAGCTTCGCGGTCTGACCTTCCGCATTTTTCGGGTCGCCTTGGCCGCACGATAATGCTTACCTCTGCCCGTCCTGCGCGCGGAGGTAAGCCATGAGCACCGAATTCCTGATCACTGCCCTGGTCGTCTGTCTGCTCCCCGGTTCGGGCGTGCTTTACACGCTGGCCGTGGGGCTTGGGCGCGGCTTCAAGGCGTCCATCGCCGCCGCCTTCGGCTGCACGCTCGGCATCATCCCCTCCGCCCTCGCCTCCATCGTCGGTCTGGCCGCCATCTTCCACGCCAGCGCCGTGGCCTTCCAGACCCTCAAATATCTCGGCGTTGCCTATCTGCTTTATATGGCCTGGTCGATTCTGCGCTCCGGCGGCGCCATGGGGCTCGAGGCCGACCGCTCGCCAGCCTCCATGGCCAAAATCGCCACCAGCGGCACCCTCATCAACGTCCTCAACCCCAAGCTCAGCCTGTTCTTTCTGGCCTTCCTGCCCCAGTTCGTTCCCCTCGACACACCCAACGCCACCCCAACACTGCTCTTGCATGCGGCAATGTTCATGGCGATAACCTTTGTGACCTTCGTGGGGTACGGAGCCTGCGCCGCACTGGCGCGTGACTATGTCATCTCCCGGCCCGACGTGCTCAAATGGATAAGGCGCAGCTTTGCGGCAAGCTTCGGCCTGCTCGGCCTGCGCCTCGCCCTTTCAGATCGCTGACCAACCAACGAGACGGCCCGATGCGCATAGCTACCTGGAACATCAACGGCATCAACGCACGCCTCCCGGCCGTCCTCACCTGGCTCGACGAGACAAAACCCGACATCGTCGGCCTCCAGGAAATCAAATGCCTGGATGAAAACTTCCCCCGCGCCGAATTCGAATCGCGCGGCTACAATGTCGAGACTCACGGCCAGAAGAGCTTCAACGGCGTCGCCCTGCTCTCAAAGCTCCCTTTTGATGAAGTCCATCGCGGCCTGCCGGGCAATGACGAGGACCCCCAGTCCCGCCTCATCGAAGGCGTCTTTTCCACTGAAGATGGCGGTGTCGTCCGCGTGTGCAACATCTACCTGCCCAACGGAAACCCGGTCGATACCGAAAAATTCCCCTACAAGCTTGGCTGGATGGACCGGCTCCACGATTTCGTCGAGCAGCGCCTGGCCTATGAGGAACCCTTCATCCTGATGGGCGATTTCAACCTCATCCCCACCGGCCTTGATTGCCACGATCCGTCCGCCTGGTGGGGCGATGCCCTGTTCCGGCCCGAGAGTCTCGAAAAATGGCGCCGCCTCGTCAATCTGGGTCTGACCGACGCCCTGCGCGCCACGACCAGCGATCAGGTCTTCACCTTCTGGGATTTCCAGGCCGGCGCCTGGCGCCGCAACGCCGGCATCCGCATCGACCATTTGCTGCTCTCGCCCCAGGCCGCCGACCGGCTCACCGGCGTCACCATCCACAAGGACACCCGTGGCTGGGACAAGCCCTCCGACCATGTCCCCGTCGAAGGCGATTTCACCCTCGCCGGCCTCTCGGCCAAAGCCGCGTAGCTGAAGATTTGGCAGTATGGCGAGGTTGGGTCAGGGCGAGTCGAAAATTGCCATTTGCCGGCCGCCATCACCCAACCTGGAGCGTGTCCAGCAAAAGCATGTCCTCGACCCGATCGGGGATGGAAACGGTTTTGCGGTTCGGACACGCGATAAAACAAGGGTATGGAGCCAAGGATTTGAGTCACTCAAATCCTGAACGGCTCTAGAATTCGGCGAACTGGCTTCCCAGAGTATCGGCCGCCCGCAGCGCGGTTTCGGCCTGTGTCGGATCGGCCTTGGCCATCGCGCTGTCGGTCAATTCGCGGATCCAGCCTTCATCGCTCGTCCCGAGCGCTGAGCGATAGGCGATATTGAGCCACATCAGCCCTTCGACCGGCTGCGCCTCGATACCGTCGCCCAAAACCAGCATTTCACCCAGCCGCGCCTGCGCGCCCGGATGCCCCTTTCGGGCCGCCAGCGACAGCCAGCGCGCGCCCTGCAGCGGGTTCACCCCGAACCCCTCGGAGCTCAGATACAGCATGCCCACCCGAAACTGCGCATCCGCGTCGCCGAAATAGGTCGCCGCGTGCATCAGCAGCGTCTGGCCGCGCGACGCATCCTCTGGAATGCCGGCATCGGGCACCCCATGCAGATAGTAATCGCCGATCTTGACGAAGGACTGCGCCACGATATCCGCGTCGAGCGAGCTTGGCGGCGCGTCCGCATTCTCATTGGCAATGCGCGAAAAATACTGAAAGGCCTTGGCCGGGTCTTTCTGAACCCCCGATCCGGTCTCATACATGGTCCCCAGCTGCCACAGCGCTATGGGCTGGCCGGCATCGGCCGCGCCCTCGAGCGCGGAGACCAGATTGTCCCCGCTCAGTTCGGTGGCCGTCACGCCATCGAGCATCTGGGCCAGTTCCTGGGCGGCATCGAGCGCGCTTTGCGCCTGCGCCGGCAGCACGGTGCCGAGCGACAGCAGAGCCGAACAGGTCGCAGCCAGAGCGAACGCAGTACTCCTGACTATAGGCATTACACACCTTCTCACGCCCCAGCCGCAAAGCCGTCGCACACCATCGTATGCGCCCGCCGCAGAGCCGGGAAACCTTACCGTATCGATACAAACGGCAGATCGTATGCCTGCCGCCACCCTGTGTTTTTTTATGGTTTCGGCCTTCAGGGCCCGCGCCACCCACCGGGTAACTGCAGATGCCCATGGCCGATCTGCCAATGACAGTTCATATGTTTGATTGACCAGATGATATCGGCCCATTGTGTCGGCATTAGAGCGAATGTCTGCCGCCAGGATGGCAACATTTTTCCATGCCGGAAGGCCGAGTGTTTCGCTGCAATGGGACGCGCCGATTACCATCTGTGTCCTGCTCCGTGCCCGTTGGGCGGGAAAATGCTCCCGCGCCGGGCTTGGGTTTGGCAGGCACAACCGGCCGGTGCGCACCACGCACCAGAACGCCGTATCCGCCCACCGCCAACCTTTCTCCGGCTGGTTTAGGGTAAGATTGTGGCATGGCCCCTTAGCAAAACGTGACTGCGCATGGCGCGGCTACGAGTCTGTGAGCAATGTAGCAAAATTGTCACAAGCGCGTGATGCGCCTGAAGCCTTTGCCGATCCGGCAACAGGCTGTAGATTGGCCCGGCACATGGGAGGAGTGATGGAATGGCGCTCAAGCGGATGGACAACATAGGCATCGCCGTCGAAGATCTCTCGGCGACGATCGAATTCTTTGCCGAACTCGGCCTCGAGCTCGAAGGCCGCGCCATGATTGAAGGCGAATGGGCCGGACGCGTGACCGGGCTGGGCGATCAGCATGTGGAGATCGCCATGATGCGCACGCCCGACGGCCACAGCCGGCTCGAACTCTCGCGCTTCATCCGCCCCACGGTCATTGCCGATCACCGCACCGCGCCCGTCAACGCCCTGGGCTATCTGCGCGCCATGTTCACGGTGGACGACATCGACGAAACGCTTGAAAGGCTGCGCACGCGCGGCGCGCAGCTCGTGGGCGAAGTCGTCCAGTATGAAGACGTTTATCGCCTTTGCTACATCCGGGGGCCTGAAGGGCTCCTTATCGGGCTTGCCGAGGAGCTGCGCTGAGCGACAGCGCAGCCTTTTAGAGCGTGTCCAGCAAAAGCATGTCCTCGACGCGATCGGGGATGGAAACGGTTTTGCGGTTCGGACACGCGACAAAACAGGGATTTAAAGCCAAGGATTTGATTCAGTCAAATCCTTGGCTCTAGCTGTGAGCTCTCAATAGGTTGTCCATTCGGACCGGAACGGGGAGACTGGAGTTACC
>NZ_CAXAXY010000047.1:0-22279 GCF_963972885.1 uncultured Pelagibacterium sp.
TTGGTAATGCCGATGCGCGGGCCGGTGAGGATCGGCCCCTCGACAGGGGCCGGGGCGAAGCTGAAAGCCGGATCGGACAAGGGACGGTCATTGTGGCTGAGATCGATGCCGAGCGCTTGTGTCAGCCGTCCTGGACCCGCGCAGAGCTTTCGCGTGTCCGAGAGGCCGCGCCGGCCGACCATCTCCTCTATTCCCTCGACAGGCACGAGCGCGCGGATGAGGACGGCACTGCCGGGACGGCACACGAAATTGACGCACCAGTGGATGCCATAGCTGAGATAGACATAGACGGTGCCCGGTCTGCCAAACATCGGCTTGTTGCGGGGCGTGGGGCCGCGAAAACTGTGCGACGCGGGTTCGTCCCGAGTGTAGGCCTCGGTCTCGACAATAGTGCCGCCGATGCCATCGACCAGAAATCGGGCTCCGATCAGGCGTTTGGCGACGGCCACAGCGTCGTCGTCGAAATAGTGCTTGATGGAGGACGGGTCGGCGGCCATGGGCCTAGATAGCCTCAGGTATCGAGGATTGCAAAGCCGGCCCCGCTGTTTGTGCAGCCGATCAGCCTGACAGTGTTGCGCCCTTCGTTCTTGGCGACATAGAGCCGCTCGTCGGCCAGCTTGAACAAGTCCTCAAAGCCGGTGCGGCGATCGAACACCACGCCGCCGACGCTCACAGAAAGCTGATGGCGATGACCATCGGCAACGAAGGCCAGCTTTTCGACGGCGCGGCGGAGCCGCTCGGCCACGGTCTCGGCGCCATAGCGGTCGACAACGGGCAGGAAGACGCCGAACTCCTCGCCGCCCAGCCGCCCCACATTGTCGCCGGCGCGCACCGAGGAGCGGATGGCCCGGGCGATCAGGGTCAGGGCGATATCGCCATTGTGATGACCGAAGCGATCGTTGACCTGCTTGAAATTGTCGGCGTCGATGATGAGCAAGGCGCCGTGGACGTGATCGCCCTGAGGGACCAGTGCTTCGAGCCGCGCTTCGACCAGTGCCGTAAAGGCAGTCCGGTTGAGGCAATTGGTCAGCCCGTCGGTGGCGGCGAGAAGGCTGAGCTGGCGGTTGGCAGACGCCAACTCGCGCAGCTTGAGAGAAAAATAGAAAAAGAACGGTGCGGCCAGCCCGAGTGGCACGACGATGGCCGCAAAGACAGCGCGGATCTGAATTTCCATGGGAAAGGCCGCAAATGTCACGACGTTGTAACCGAGCGCCACCAGAACGCAGAATAGCGGGCCGCAAACCGTCCACCCGGCGATGGGCCATCCTTTGAGCCTAGGGCCACCGATACGCATTCCAGCCTCCGTTGCATGGCGCAACGTGATGGGTATGACGATAAGGTCGCCCTTATATGGCTTTAGGCTAAACTACTTAGCGGGCGGCGGTGGCGGGCAGCTGCCATGCGATTGCGCTGTGGCAAATGGCAGGCGGATGGGTTACGCCATAGCCAGGAACCAAGAGTCGCGCGCCCTGCGCAATAACCGGGAAGGAGAGTTGCATGGAAGACGCTGCATCGACCGGACCGGAACCCGACGAAATTCCCGAAACCATCTATGACGAGAACGGCCGGCTCCGTTCCGATTGGTACGAGGCGCTGCGCGCCGAGATCGACACAGGGGATGCCGAGGCTCTGCGCAAGCGTATGGAGCCGCTCCATGAATCGGAAACCGGCGACGTCATCGAGGCGCTGCCGGCTGATGATCGGGTGCGGCTGGTCATGCTGCTGGGCCATGCCTTCGATTATTCGGCGCTGACCGAGGTCGACGATTCGGTTCGTATCGAGCTGATGGAAGAATTGCCAAATGCCGAGATCGCGCGCGGCGTCGCCGATCTCGACAATGACGATGCCGTTTATATTCTCGAGGATATCGATGCTGCGGACCGGGACGAAATTCTGGCCCAGATGCCGGCTTTCGATCGCATCTCGCTCAAACGAAGCCTGGATTTCCCCGAAGATTCCGCCGGACGGCGGATGCAGACCGAATTCATTGCCATTCCGCCGTTCTGGACGGTAGGGCAAACCATCGACTATCTGCGGACCAATGACGATCTGCCCGACGATTTTTATCAGATCTATGTCGTAGATCCCGGGTTCAACCTGCTTGGCACCATCCCGCTCGACCGCATTCTTCGGGTTCAGCGGGCGACACGCATCGAAGAGATCATGAACACCCAGATCCGCCAGATCGATGCTACGCTCGATCAGGAAGAGGCGGCGCGCATCTTCGAGCGCTACGATCAGATCGAAGTCGCCGTGGTCGATGAGAGCAAGCGGTTGGTGGGCGTCCTGACGATCGACGATATCGTTGACGTCATCAATGAAGAAGCCAACGAGGATATCCATCGTCTCGGCGGTGTGGGTGACGAAGACATTTCGCGCACGGTGCCCGGCGTTGTGCGCAGCCGGGCGACGTGGCTGCTGGTCAATCTGGGCACCGCCACGCTGGCGTCGCTGGTCATCGGGCTCTTTGACGGCACCATCGAGCAGATGGTTGCTCTGGCGGTTCTTATGCCCATCGTTGCTTCGATGGGCGGGGTTGCAGGCACGCAGACCATGACGGTCACCGTTCGGGCCATATCGCAAAGGGAACTCGACAGGAACAACGCCTGGCGGCTGATCCGACGCGAATTGCTCGTCGGGCTGACCAACGGTGTGATCTTTGCGGTGCTCCTCGGGGTGATCACCGGGTTCCGGTTTGCCAACCCGGCGCTCGGGATGGTGATCGGCTTGGCCATGGTGGTCAACATGATCGTTGCCGGGGGCTGCGGAATTCTCATCCCGATGCTTCTCAACAGGCTTAAGATCGATCCGGCCGTGGCCTCCTCGACCTTTGTGATGACCTTTACCGATGTGATCGGCTTTTTCGCCTTCCTGACCCTGGCGGGCTGGTGGTTCGGACTGTTCTGAGTGCGATTCGCCCGTCATGCGAATATTGCAAGTGAGATTTGCGCGAATGTGGCTCAATCATGGCTTGCGGAACCGGCTTTGGGTAGTTAATTAGGCGTTACCGGTGAGTGGCGGCAATCGCGCTCGCCGCTTTTGCAACAGCGCAAGGAGCTTGCATGCGTAGCCAATCCAAGGCCGTATGCTGGCGGGCTGCAAGTTGGACATGTGTCGGCTTGATCTCGCTCGGTTTCATTGTCTCTGTCATTGCTGGCGCCTGATACGGCCTTTCGGCAACAGACAGATTCATATACGACAATGGGGTGCCCGGAAACGGTCGCCCCATTTTCTTTTTGGGTGGTTCCCCATGCATATCATCAAGCTTTGTGTTGGCGTTTCCTCGGTGGAGGAGTTGATCGAATGGCGCGCGCTGCGCCGCGAGCAAGGCTTCGGACGCCCCGACGGGCTTAATGTCCATCGCACCCGCATGGTGCCCAAAAGGGCCGACGAGATCGTGGGACAGGGATCGTTATACTGGGTTATTGCCGGTGCGGTGCGTGCGCGTCAGGCGATTGCCGACCTCAAGGCTGAAACCGACGGGGAGGGGCGGTCGTGTTGCGACATTCTTCTTGAGCCCGAGCTGATCCGCACGGCGCCTTATCCGCGTCGGCCATTTCAGGGCTGGCGCTACCTGCAGGCCAAGGATGCGCCACCCGATCTTGCCCGGGCGGGAGAGGAAACGCCGCCCGAAGGCATGGCCGAAGAGCTGGCCCAACTGGGGCTGCTTTAAGCCGGTTCAATGGCCTCCTGCCTTAGTTGCCTGAAGCTGGAACTCCACAGACTCCATTCCGTTGACTCCTCAGTGCAACCAGCGACGGAGATTTACAATGGATTCGAGAACGGACAACGGGCTTGAAGCCCGCGATCTGGATCGCCGCGAAAGCGGCAATCTGATCGGGAGCGACAAGGTTGAAGGTACTGCGGTTTACAGCCTGGCCAATGACAAGATCGGCACCATCGAACGGGTCATGATCGACAAGGTCAGCGGCAAGGTTGGCTATGCGGTTCTCAGCTTTGGCGGATTTCTGGGCATCGGGGACGACCATTACCCGATCCCGTGGGCCAAACTGACCTATGACGAAAGCATTGGCGGATACCGTACCGACATCTCCAAGGCAGACCTCGATGCCGCACCGCGCTACGAACCCGACGATGACTTTGCCTGGGATGACCGCCAGCGGGCCATGGACATCTACACCTATTACGGGGTGCCCCCCTATTGGATTTGATCTGATCGGGCCATGTCTGCGATTCGAAATGGCCAGCGCGGGCAAACTGGGCTGGTCATTCGTTTATAAAATGTAAATCAAATACGAGCTAAGGTGGGGCGAACGCGCAAAATTCGTACTTGTGCGGGTTTTGTTAAGCACACAAGCTGTGCAACGCTTTTGGGGGCAAGGGTTAGAGTCGGATCAAATGCAGCGATCGAACGCGCATGTTATCGTTCTGGGCAACGAAAAAGGCGGCTCGGGCAAGTCCACCACGGCGATTCATCTTGCCGTCCACCTGCTTTATGAAGGCTTTCGCGTCGCCACGATCGACGCCGACAGCCGTCAGCACACGCTGACGACCTATGTGCGCAATCGCCGGGAATGGGCGAATGCCCATGGTCTCAAGGTTCCCCACTCCACGCACTTTCACCTGCCGCAGGGCAGGGGTGACTCGCTTGAGAAAAATGCGGATACCGAGTTCGAGATGTTTCGCCGGGCGGTGGCGGAAGTCGAAAGAGATGTTGACTATCTTATCATCGACACGCCCGGCTTTGACACCCACCTCACTCGCATCGCCCACTCGCTGGCCGACACGCTGATTACCCCACTTAACGACAGTCTGATCGATCTGGATGTGATTGCCCGGATCGAACCTGACAGCGGTGCCTTGATCGAATTGAGTCATTATACGCGGCTGGTCCAACGCTCGCGCCGGGAGCGGCTGGCTATCGACGGGCGCACCATCGACTGGGTCATGGTGCGCAATCGCATCTCCATGCTCAATTCGCGCAACACGAGGCTGGTGCAGACCGGGCTGGAAAACGTTGCCGAGCGTGTCGGATGCCGTGTGTCCGACGGCATTGCCGAGCGGGTGATCTTCCGGTCGCTGTTTCCCATCGGCATGACGGTTTTCGATCCGCTCGATGCGGAGGCACTGGGGGGCATGCCGACCATGAGCCATATCGGGGCGCGGCAGGAATATCGGTTGCTGCTTGAAGCACTCAACCTGTTTTCGCGCCATCGGCGTACCGGTGAGCACAGTTCGCGCGATCAGCGTGTCCTGGCGGGAACGGTCTAGGCGCGGGCCTTCTCAGATCAGCAGCGATTGCGCCCCATCGATCCAGATGGGCGTTCCCGTGATGTGCCTTGAGGCATCCGAGGCCAGAAAGCAGACCAGATCTGCAACGTCCTCGGCTTTGCCGGGGGCGCCGTCCGTCAGCGGAATGTCTCCATCGGGGTAGTGGGCGGGTTCGGCTGCTTTTTCCACATTGCGGCGCTCGGTGTTCTCATCGATCTGGCTTTCGATGGCGCCGGGGCAGATGGCGTTAACGCGGATGCGGTGCTTGGCAAGCTCGAGCGCGGCCATCTGGGCGAGGGCGAGCTGACCGGCCTTTGTTGTGGAATAGGCGGACGCGCCGGCCGTGGTGAAGGTCCGCGTTCCATTGATGGAGGAGGTTATGACGATCGATCCTCCGTGCGCCTTCATCAGGGGCACGGCGTGATGGAGGGTTAGAAACGTGCCGCGCAGATTGACATTGATGGTCCGGTCCCAGTCGTCGACCGTCAGATCCTCGATTGGCGCCCAGGTGCCGTTTATGCCCGCATTGGCGAAAACGAAGTCGAGCCGTCCGAACGTCTCGGTGATCTGATCGAATGCTCCCTGCATGTCGGCGACATCGGAGATGTCGGCATAGAGGGGAAGGGCCTTGCGCCCCAATCGGTTGATTTCAAGGGCGACGGCGTCGACCTCTTCCATCGTACGGCTCAGAAGGGCGATGTCGGCGCCCTCGGCAGCCAGCTTGAGGGCGCTGGCCTTGCCCAATCCCGAACCGCCGCCGGTCACCAGAGCGATCTTGCCTGTGAGTGCCATGCCTGCCTCCGTTGCCAATACCTCAGGCAACGCAAGCAGGGGCAAGCGGTTCCGCTGACACTAGTCTTCCTGGGGCATATACATGCGCAGGGCGCGGCGTCCGGCGGGATCGAAGACATCGACATCGACCGACACGCGGGGAAGGACCATGCGGCGTGTACGGGACGAAAGGGCCAGTACGACCGAGAGCATGTCCGACATGCGGCGGTGAACGGGCTTGTTTTCTCCCAGGCCGCGGGCCAGCAGGCGCAGGGACTGGGCGCGAACCGCGTCATCGTCCGAGGCCAGTGGCGAGCGGGGCTGAAATTGGCCAAGCTCGGAAAGTCGTGTCATTTCGCTCATTGGGCTACTCCATACATCTGCGCCAATTGTCGAAGACCGTCGGTCGTCCTGTTTGTTACCCCTGAACCGTGAGGCAGTTGATCGCGGCTTGTGAGAGCGCATCGCAAGTGGTTCTGGCCTGCGTGCGATCGGCAAAGCCGGCGAAACGGGCGCGGTAATAGGTCACTCCGTTGCGCTCGAAGGTCTCCACATAGCTGCGAAGGTTGGCAAGCTGATCGTATGTGCGGGTCGCTTCGCTCAGCAACTGCTCGGCGTTGTCTTCGCTATCGGCGGCGCCGACCTGGACCACCCAGCCACCGGCCGGAACCGTCTCGGCGCTGTTGGTGCTCATTGTGTCGAGCGCCAGGCCGTCGGGCCGTGCAATGGGCGCGGGTGGCACGAGAACCTGTCCCGATTGCGGGCCGAGCTGCAGGGATTCTGCAATCCATGCGCCAATCGGATCGTCGGCGGGATAGACCGGGGCTTCGGACGGCATGACGCCGGTTGCGACATAGGTCGCTTGGTCGAGGGCGTTATCGCCCGGACGCGAGGGAATGTCCTCGGCCGAAACGATCTGGAACGGGATGGTCTCGGGTTCGTTCGAGTCCGGCGCTGATCCGGAAGCGGACTGGCTGAGCGACGCCACCTGCATGGCCTGCTCCGCCGTGATAACCGGCAGAAGGTTGACGGGACGGCCGGGGGGCAGGCGATTGAGCGGAACGGCAGCACCCGCCGATGCCACGGCAACGCCATTGCCGAGCAGGGTGGGGCGCGGGATCATCGCTTCGCGCCAGTAGTCGCCCTGGCGCGCCTTGGGGAGATAGGTGCGCACCAGCTCTGCGACGCGCGCGTTGCGCGAAGCGCCGGTGTTGAACCCCAGGCCGATCACCACGATATGGCGGTTGCTGGAGCGGGCGGCGGTCATCAGGTTGTAGCCCGACGCATTGATATAGCCGGTCTTGATACCATCGACGCCGTTCTGGCCCAGAAGGGCGTTGTGCCCGTTGTAGGTTCTGCCGTTGTACTTGAAGCTGCGGGCCTGGAAATAGTCGTAGTAGTGGGGGAAATGGAGATAGACGGCCCGGCCCAGGATCGCCTGGTCGGCGGCCGTCGTGACCTGTCCGGAGTTGGGCAGGCCATTTGCGTTCTTGTATGTGGTGCGCGACATCCCCAGCGCCCTTGCGGTTTGCGTCATCCGCTCGGCGAACTGGGACTCCGTACCCGAAATATTTTCGGCAACGACGCGGGCGACGTCATTGGCCGATATTATCACGAGGGCGTTGATGGCGTCTTCAACGGTGATCGTGCTGCCGGGCTGCACCCAGAGCTTTGTTGGGACTGCCTGAGAGGCGTATTGGGAAACCCTCAGTTTCGAGTCGAGCTTGAGCCGGCCGGCCTCGAGCTCCTGAAAGATGATATAGAGCGTCATCACCTTGGTGAGCGAAGCGGGGTAGCGCAACTCGTTGGCGTTGTCCTGATAGAGGACCTGGCCGGTCTTGGCATCCACGGCGATGCCGGCATAGGCACGCGGCACATTTTGCGCCGCCGCATCAGCGGAAACGGCGGCAAGGGTCATCGCCGCGATCACAAGTGTGAGAAAAAAGCGTACAAAAGGGACGCGCGCGGAATCGATACGCAGAAGGGTCGGCACCCGATACTCCAACTCTTTACTGGACCGGTACGAAAAACGCCGCACCGTTACTCTACTCTTGGGGTCGTCGCGCGCTGTCCCCCGATGGCGCCGAAAACCCTAACTCGCAGGCACTTTAGGCCGATGCGGTTACAAATCCGTAAAGTGCTTAAAACTTGATGCAAAAACCTTGTGGGCGATCACACCTGATTGATCGGATTTTCGCCCCTTAACATGGCCGAGATTTTGCCTACATAATGGGGCCATCTTGCCTTTCTGATTTGGGATAAAAAAAGCCGTGCCAATATCTGCCCTCCCCACCGGACCTGACCTGCCGCACAACGGCGGTCTGCTCGCAAAGCACGCCGTGCTGCGGGCGATTTCGGCCGGTCCGGAAAAGGGGGACGATGACAGGGACGAAGGAAGCGACGGCCAGACCGGTGTCGCGACCAAGACCAGAACGAGGACCAAGAAGCCAAGCCTTTATAGGGTTCTGCTTCTCAATGACGACTACACGCCCATGGAGTTCGTCATCCTCATTTTGGAGGAGGTCTTCAACAAATCCCGGGAGGATGCGACGCGCATAATGCTGAGCGTCCATAATCAAGGTGTGGGGGAATGCGGGGTTTATCCGTACGAGGTGGCCGAAACCAAGGTCACCAACGTTATGGATGCCGCGCGCCGAAACCAGCATCCGCTGCAATGCGTGATGGAAAAGCAATAGGATAGGACCAACATGCCTTCATTCTCTCGCGGTCTCGAAAAGGCGTTGCATCAGGCCATGAATTTGGCTCGGGAGCGCAGTCATGAATTTGCGACCCTCGAACACCTGCTGCTGGCGCTGACCGAGGATCGCGACACGATTTCGGTTCTGACCGGGTGCGATGTCGATATCGAGTCGCTCAGGGCCGATCTCGAAGAGTTCATCGACGAGGAGCTCGACAGCCTCGTTGTGCCCAACGGCCAGGATGCACGTCCGACGGCCGCCTTCCAGCGCGTCATCCAGCGCGCGGTCATTCACGTTCAATCGTCCGGGCGCGAGGAAGTGACCGGGGCCAACGTGCTCGTTGCGATCTTTGCCGAGCGCGAAAGCCACGCTGCCTATTTCCTCGAACAGCAGGACATGACCCGGCTCGACGCGGTCAATTTCATTTCCCATGGCATCGCCAAGTCGGGCCGCAATGCCGACCGGCCCGTGCGCGGTGCTGAAGAAGGCGGACCCGGGTTCGAGGGCGAGCAGGAACGCGGCGGGGGCAGCAGCCCGCAGCAGAGTTCGGCGCTTGCCGATTTCTGTGTCAATCTCAACGACAAGGCCCGGGCCGGAAAGATCGATCCGCTGATCGGCCGCGGCATCGAGCTTGAGCGTACAATTCAGGTGCTTTGCCGTCGCTCCAAGAACAACCCGCTCTATGTGGGCGATCCAGGCGTTGGCAAGACCGCTATCGCCGAAGGTCTGGCCCGCCGGATCATCGAGGGTGACGTTCCCGAAGTGCTCGAAACCGCAATAATCTATGCGCTCGACATGGGTTCGCTTCTGGCGGGCACGCGTTATCGCGGCGATTTCGAGGAACGGCTCAAGGCGATCATGAAAGAGCTCGAAAAGAAGGACAATGTCATTCTTTTCATCGACGAGATCCATACGGTGATCGGCGCGGGGGCAACCTCGGGCGGAGCGCTCGATGCTTCGAACCTTTTGAAGCCTGCTTTGGCCTCGGGAGCGATCCGCTGCATTGGTTCGACCACCTACAAGGAATATCGTCAGTTCTTTGAAAAGGACCGGGCTCTCGTGCGCCGGTTCCAGAAGATCGACGTCAACGAGCCCACGATCCCCGATGCCATCGAGATCATGAAGGGGCTGCGCCCGTATTTCGAGGATTACCACAAGCTCAAATATACCGACGACGCGATCAAGGCATCGGTCGAGCTTTCGGCCCGCTATATCAACGACCGCAAACTGCCCGACAAGGCAATCGATGTGGTTGACGAAACCGGTGCCCGGCAGATGCTGGTGACCGAGGACAAGCGCAAGAAGACCATCGGCGTCGAGGATATCGAGGCGACGATAGCTATGATTGCGCGCATTCCGCCGAAATCGGTCTCCAAGTCCGATACCGAGCTGCTGGGCAATCTCGAAGCCAACCTCAAGCGCGTGGTGTTCGGCCAGGATAAGGCGATCGACGCCCTCTCGTCGGCCATCAAGCTGGCCCGCGCGGGCCTGCGTGAGCCCGAAAAGCCCATCGGTTCGTACATGTTCACCGGCCCGACCGGTGTGGGTAAGACCGAGGTGGCCAAGCAACTGGCCGATACGCTCGGGGTGGAGCTTTTGCGCTTCGACATGTCCGAATACATGGAGCGTCACACCGTTTCGCGGCTGATCGGCGCGCCTCCGGGTTATGTCGGGTTCGACCAGGGCGGGCTGATGACCGATGGGGTCGATCAGCATCCCCATTGCGTGCTGCTGCTCGATGAGATCGAAAAGGCCCATCCGGACCTGTTCAATATCCTTCTGCAGGTCATGGATCACGGCAAGCTCACCGATCATTCGGGCAAGCAGGTCGACTTCCGCAACGTCATCCTGATCATGACGTCGAACGTGGGTGCGACCGAACTGGCGAAATCGCCCATCGGCTTTGGCCGGGTGCGTCAGGAAGGCGACGACGAGGAAGCGATCAACCGGATGTTCACGCCGGAGTTCCGCAACCGGCTCGATGCGATCATCTCGTTCGCGCCGCTGCCGTCCTCGACCGTCAACCGCGTCGTGGAGAAGTTCATTCTCCAGCTTGAAGGCCAGCTTGCCGAACGCGGCATCACCATTGAGCTGACGCCCGAAGCCTCCGATTGGCTGGCGGCCCGCGGCTACGACGAAAAGATGGGTGCCCGCCCGCTGGGTCGGGTGATCCAGGAATACGTCAAGAAGCCGCTGGCAGAGGAAGTGCTGTTCGGCCTGCTCCAGAAGGGCGGTTCGGTCAAGGTGACAGTGGTCGGCGAGGGCAGCGAAGCGCGGCTCGAACTGGTCTCGGTCCCTCCGCGCCCGGCACGTCCAAAGGCGATAACCGGACCCAAGGGCGGCAAGAAGCCGGCCCGCAAGTCCAAGTCCAAGGACGCCGAGCAGAACACCTAAGCGGGTTTGGTGTTCGACCATTCCCTCAAAATCTGGAAAAGGCCGGTCCTGCGACCGGCCTTTTCCGTGCCGTGAGGTCCCGGCTTACCTGCCGGTCGTCGGATCGATGACAGTGGTCACTTCGGTGACGACATTGGCAGGAAACCCACTCAATCGCGCGTGCTCGTGTATCGTGTGTTCGTCTTGGGCAAGATAGATGCAAAAGGTCTTGTCCGCCGTGAAATAGGAATGCTGCCATTGCACCTTGGGTGCGAGTTGGGCGAGGGCGCCGTTTGAGGTGCGCGCCGCCTCGCAAAGCGCTTCGGGGGACATGGCGCCGACGCCGGCAATATCGCGTTCGATGATGAATTTTTTCATGGTTGGCCTTTCTCTCGTCTCACGAGAGAGGATGAAAGCAGCGACACCTGTATCTCGCCAGTTCACGACCTGAATCAAGCCGGTACAGCTTCTGAACTGGAATCTCATTGCTCTGCCCGTTTAAGATTGCAGGCGGATCGGCAGGAGGCGTGTCTATGACAGAAGCCAGCTACCACCAGTTTTGTCCCGTCGCCATGGCGTCGGAAATCCTTGGTGCCCGATGGACAATTGTTCTCCTACGCGAGCTTTGCGCTGGATCGACGCGCTTCAACGACCTGCGGCGCGGCGTGCCGCGCATGTCGCCGGCCCTTCTGGCGCGGCGGTTGCGTGAACTCGAACAGCACGGCGTTGTTGAAAGACGGCTCGTGCGGCGGACGCCCGAACTCTACGAGTACGTCCTCACCGAGGCGGGACAGGGGTTGCGCGATGTTGTCATGGCGGTGGGCATTTGGGGTCAACGTTGGATTGAAAGTGCCCCGAGTTTCGAAAACACGGACCCCTCGCTCCTGATGTGGGACATGCGCCGCAACATCAGGCTGGAGAATTTGCCACCGCGACGGGTGACGGTACAGTTCATCTATGCGGACCTTGCCGCTGCATCGGCCAACTGGTGGCTCCTTAGCGATCCGCAAAAAGGCGCCGACTTATGCTCGGTTGATCCGAGGTTCGATGTGGATCTTTTTGTCCGCACCGATCTGCGCACCATGACGGCCATCTGGATGGGGCTCGAAACCGTTGCCAGGGCGGAAAACGAGCAGCGTCTGGCGCGGATCGGAGACAGCGATGTAGGTGCGGCGATGCAAAGCTGGCTCGGGCTCAGCCCGTTCGCGGCCTATGAAAAGCACGCTTTCTAGATCCACTTATTCCGCAAACATTCCAATCGCCATTGCGCGCCGCCGCCTTGCCTGTCCATGAGTAAGAAGGCCGGCCTTCCGACCGGCGCTATTGGGGGTTTTCCCCGTACTTATCCCCAGAATTATCCCCGCTATCCCCGCAATTTTCCACAGACCTTAAAACGCGGCGCGGATTTTTTCCGCCTGGGCGGCCAACTCGTCCTGATCGGCCATTTCGCCGGTGTGGGGGCGCAGTGGCACGCCCTCATACATGGGTATGATGTGGAAATGGAGGTGGAACACCGTCTGGCCGGCCGGAGCTTCGTTGAACTGGGCAACACGCAGGCCGTCGGCATCCATGGCGGTCATGACGGCTTTGGCGACCCGCTGGGTTTTCTGGATCAGATCGGCCAGCACCTGCGGTTCGGCGTCGAACAGATTGCGTGAACCGGTCTTGGGGATCACCAGCGTATGCCCGCGCGATTGGGGCATCACATCCATGAAGGCCAGCGTGTCGTCGTCCTCATAGACCGTGTGGCTCGGGATTTCGCCTTTGAGGATCTTGCCGAAGATATTGTCCGGATCGTAAGCAGTCATAACACGCTCCCTTGCTTTTCAATCCGAGCTATAGCCGAACGGCGATCAGGAACAAACCCTGCTATCCCTTGCGGAAGGGGGCGTAGTCGGCCAGCTCCTGGTTCTGCAGGTCGACATATTTGCGCTCGTCCTCGAGATATTCGGCAACGGCGCGGCGCAGGCCCGGGTGAACGATGTGGTGGATCGAACGGGTGATGGCCGGGGCGTAGCCGCGCGCCAGCTTGTGCTGGCCCTGGGCGCCGGCCTCGACGCGCTTCAGGCCGTGTTCAATGGCAAAGTCGATGGCCTGGTAATAGCAGAGTTCGAAATGGAGGAACGGCACGTCCCGGATGGCACCCCAATTGCGGCCATAGAGCGTGTCTGCGCCAAGGAAATTGAGCGCCCCGGCGATATAGTCGGTACCATCGCGCGCCAGCATCAGGACAATGCTGTCGGCCATGGTTTCGGTGATGCGCGAGAAAAATTCACGATTGAGGTAGGGGCGGCCCCATTTGCGCGCGCCGGTGTCCATGTAGAACTGATAGAAGGCATCCCAGTGTGCTTCCGTCAGATCGGTGCCGGTCACCCATTCGCAGGTGATGCCGTCGATCAGCGCCTCTCGCCGTTCGCGACGGATGGCCTTTCGCTTGCGCGATTGCAGCGTGTCGAGAAATTCATCGAAGGTCTTGAACCCGTCATTGGTCCAGTGAAACTGGGTGTCGTGGCGCACCAGCCAATTGGCGCCTGCGGCAATTGCTTCTTCGTCACTGGTTACGAACGTCGCGTGGACCGAGGACGCACCGAGCCGCTCGGCCAACGCTTCGGAGGCTTGGAGGAGGAGCGTCTGAGTGTCGGCACTGCCGTCCCGCGTCAGAAGTTTCGGCGCGCTGGCCGGGGTGAACGGCACTGAGGACTGCAGCTTTGGATAGTAGTTTCCGCCAGCGCGTTCGATGGCGTCGGCCCAGGCGTGGTCGAAGACATATTCGCCCATCGAATGGGATTTGAGGAACAGCGGCATGAGGCCGACAGGGGTCTCGCCGCGTGAAATCAGGATATGCTGGGGCTGCCATCCGGTTGCACCCGTGGCGCATCCCGACTCCTCCAGCGCTGAGAAAAAAGCGTGCTCAAGGAATGGATTGTCGGGCTTTTCTCCACCGCAAGATGCAAGTGCATTCCAGGTGGCGGCGGGTATGGAGGCGGTGGTTGGATGAACCGAGATTGTCAGTTCGGAATTTTCACTCACGCGTCGGGATCGAATCCTTCAAACACTATCTGGTCGGCATTGCGCCGGGCGACCCGGGCCTGATCGGACGAACGGACAGTCCAACTCATGACCTTAAAGCCGATGGCGCGGAAAAAACGGATCGCTGGCAATGTCAGCGCCGTCTGTTCGCACGATATGAATGTGAAGCGCGTCCACGGGTAGTGCAAGAGGTGGCGCAACATAAATCGCGTGCGCGCGGGCATGTCGCCATACCAGTCCGGTTTGTCGTATCCGTAGGTGATGATGCCGATTTCGCCCTGAAACCCTTGCCCACGCAGCGCGACGATCATGCGGGGATCGAAGGTCTTGAGAACGAACGGACCTTTGTAGGTCGCCAAAGATTGAACGACCCGCTTCGCCAGATCGATTGTATCGCGCTCATTTGCCTGCTTTTTGACCTCGATGACCAGCGGCGCGCGGCCACTGATCTGATCGAGGAAGGCGGCAAAGGTCTGCGGGCAATCGCCCGCAGTGCTGCCAAGCAGGGGAAGCTCCGTTAACGCGCTGGCGGGCACGGAGCGAACGCGGCCGCTGCCGCTCACAAGCCTGGCCAGGTCGTCATCGTGAAAGACAACCGCCTCGCCATCTTCGGTCAACTGAAGATCGCATTCGATGCCAAAACCGCGTTCGATCGCGGCCGCAAAGGCTGAAAAAGAGTTTTCGATGATCCCCCGGTCCCTGTCGTGCAATCCGCGATGGGCGATGGGACGGGCGAACGGGGGATTTGATGTCATTTATTCTATCTCGATGATGGCGTCGATTTCGACTGCGGCGCCAAGGGGAAGGGAGGCCACGCCAAATGCGGCGCGGGCGTGCTTACCCGTGTCGCCCAACAGTTTTATGAACAGATCGGACGCGCCGTTGGCCACCAGATGCTGTTCGTTGAATGTTGGCGTCGAGGCGACGAGAACGGTCAGTTTCTGGACGGCCTTGATCTGCGAGAGCGGCACCACGGTATTGACGTGGGCCAGGATGTTGATGGCGCACAGTTCGGCGGCCTTTTGCCCGGCCCCAACGTCCAGACTGTCACCGAGGCATCCCTTGGTGATGCCATCGGGGCCCTGGGAGATCTGCCCGGAGACAAACAGAAGCTTGCCCGACTGACGCACCGGAACATAACTGGCTGCGGGTGCTGTGGGTGTGGGCAGGGCGTAGCCCAGATCATTGAGTTTCTGTTCGATCGTCATCATCGTTCTCCGGTTTGATCTTTGTGATTTTCGACTGGCGGTAGAGTTTACCGCGCACGAGCGCTTCACGGCCATATTTGTCGCGCACCTTGTCCATGGCCCGCTCCGCTGCCGCCTTGCGGGCGATTTCGGGTTCGATCAAGTCGACCGGATCGATGCCTGTGGCCACCTCAAGACCGGTAACACCGATGCCGAGCAGGCGAAAGGCCGTGCCGTCCACCTCACGGGCCAGAAGTTTCACGCCGGTTTCATAGAGCGTCGTGGCAAGCTGGGTTGGCAGCATGATGTGTTGCGCGCGGGTGCGGGATTTAAATCCCGCGGTCTTGAGCTTGACGGTAACGGTATCGCCGACCAGTTGCTGCTTTTTGAGCCGTTCCGAGAGTCGCTCACACAATGAGAGCAGGGCGGTCGAAAGCGAGTCGAAATCGGCAAGATCGGTTAAAAAGGTCGTCTCCGTGCTCACCGATTTGGTTTCGCGGTCTATCGAGACGCGACGATAATCTTCACCGCGCGCCAGTTTGGCCAGGCGTGCGCCCATCTCACCATAGCGGCGCATGAGGTCTTCGGGCGCGCGCTGCTGGAGCTGGCCGATGGTGATCAGCCCGTCCTTGCGCAGCGTTTCGGCCATGACCTTGCCGACGCCGAAAATTACGGTGATCGGCTTTTCGGCCAGCAGCGATACGGTCTCGGCCTCGCCGATGATGGCAAAGCCGCGTGGCTTGTCGAGTTCCGAGGCGATCTTGGCGAGGAATTTGTTGTGGCTCAGCCCGATCGAGATGGTGACACCGATCTCGTCCTCAATTCGTTTGGCCAGCCGGGCCAGCGAGACCGCCGGTGCAGCCTTGTGCACCTTTTCGGTGCCGGACAGATCGAGAAACGCTTCATCGATGGAGAGCGGTTGGACCAGCGGGGTCAGTGAATCCATAAGCGTGCGAATCTGGCGGCTGACGCCGACATATTTGGCCATATCGGGCTTGATGATAACGGCTTGCGGGCACAGGCGCTTCGCCTGAAACATCGGCATGGCCGATTTGATGCCACTCATGCGGGCAATATAACAGCATGTGGAGACCACGCCGCGCTGTCCACCGCCGATGATCAGCGGTTTGTCGATCAGACTCGGATCGTCGCGCTTTTCGACCGAGGCATAGAAGGCGTCGCAATCGATATGGGCGATGGAAAGCGAGAAGAGCTCGGGGTGAGCCAGGATGCGCGGTGAGCCACATTTGGGGCACCTGGCCGGTGCCTTGGCACTCTCGCCTGTCGCAAAGCAATCGCGGCACAGATGTCCGCCGGCGGCCATACCATCAACTCTGCGGGTTCAGGCCGTGCCAAAGACCCATGACGCGGTTTACGTCCAGACCGGCATTGGCACACATGGCCAGCAACAGGGATTCATTGCGTCCGAAATAGTCGACTAGGCCCTCGGCCAACGGGCGCGTGCCAACAGATTCCCGCAGGCGTTGCGGCGAAAAACCGGCCAGCGCCATGAAACGCTCAAGCTCGTTGACGTCAGCGGCGAGCCAGGTGAGGCAGGCATCGCCAACGGCCAGCAGTTCTTGTGTATCGACCCTATCGCGCAAAGCGTCAGACTCAGCTTATTTCTTGTTTCGTAACACATTGCTGTTAGCGCAAAGCAATGACAACTCAAAGCACCCGATTGCCGGTGCCGGGCGAGGGTAGATGGCCAAGACCGTCATGATCGTGGAAGACAACGAGCTCAACATGAAGCTCTTTCACGACCTGCTCGAATCCCGTGGGTACCATACCGTCCAGACCCGCAATGGACTGGAAGCGCTCGATCTTGCGCGCGAGCACCGTCCAGACCTGATCCTGATGGACATCCAACTGCCCGAAGTGTCGGGGCTGGTGGTCACCAAGTGGCTCAAGGAAGACGACGACCTCGCCCATATCCCGGTGATCGCGGTTACAGCCTTTGCCATGAAGGGCGACGAAGAGCGTATCCTTTCGGGGGGATGTGAGGGTTACATCTCAAAACCGATTTCGGTGCCTCACTTTTTGGAAACGATTGAAAGCTATATTGGCAAGGCCGAATAGCCAGACAACCATTCTTCATTCAGGGCCGAAGGGACGCGCGCCGTGACTGCACGAGTGCTCATCGTTGATGACATTCCCACCAATGTGAAATTGCTCGAAGCGCGCCTGCTCGCCGAGTATTTCGAGGTGGTGACCGCGTCATCGGGCGCTCAGGCCATCGAGATCTGCCGCAGCCAGGACATCGATATCGTCCTGCTCGATGTTATGATGCCGGAAATGGACGGGTTCACCTGTTGCCAGATCCTCAAGCGCGACGCCGTGACGGCCCATATCCCCATCGTTATGATCACCGCGCTCGATCAGCCTTCCGACCGTGTGCGCGGTCTGGAGGCGGGGGCTGACGACTTTCTGACCAAGCCCGTCGATGACGTGCAATTGCTGGCGCGGGTCAAGAGCCTTGCCCGACTCAAGGGGCTGGGAGACGAGTTGCGGGCCCGCAGCCGCACCAGTCACGAACTGGCGCTCGAAGACACCGCGCGGACCGAGTTTGGCATTGCTGTCGATGCTGGCCGGATTCTGGTCATCGATACCGAGCGGGCACGGGCCGAACGCATCGAGGCTTATCTGCGCAATTCCCACAAGGTCACGATTCTGGTCGACCCCTCGGAGGCCGTGTTCCAGATGTCGGGCGGCGACTATGAACTGGCCATCGTCTCGATGGCGCTCGAGGGCTTTGATCCGCTGCGCATCTGTTCGCAGATTCGCACTGTCGATCAGACCCGCTCGCTGCCCATTATCCTCGTTGCCGAGGACAAGGATCGCCCGCAGGTGGTCAAGGCGCTCGATCTGGGGGTCAATGATTTCATCATGCGGCCCGTCGAGCGGCATGAGCTTTCGGCACGGGTCAAGACCCAGATCCGGCGCCAGCGCTATACGGTCGAGCTGCGTGAGAGCCTCAATTCGACAATGGCCATGGCGGTGATCGACGAGTTGACCGGGCTTTACAACCGGCGCTATTTCGAGCGGCATCTGGCCATGGTGCTCAACAAGGCCCAGGAGCAGGATCGCGACATGGCGGTAATGCTGCTCGATATCGACTATTTTAAGCCCGTCAACGACACCTATGGCCATGATGCCGGCGATGTGGTGCTCAAGGAGTTCGCCACGCGGCTGCAGCGCAACATTCGCGGCGTCGATCTTGCCTGCCGGTTCGGCGGCGAGGAGTTCGTGGTGGTCATGCCCGATACCGACATGCGGGCCGCGCAGGGCGTTGCCGAACGGGTGCGCAGTGCCATTGCTGATGAAGAGTTCAAGGTGGGGGCCGCAAAGCCGCTCAACATCACGGTCAGTGCCGGACTTGCGCTGAACGATCAGGAGAGCGATACACCGGAATCGGTCATCAAACGGGCCGATATCGCGCTCTATCGCGCCAAACGGGCCGGGCGCAATCGTGTGGTCCACGACGCCGCCTGATCCTGGGCGGTCGGTAAGGTTAACACTTCATTATTAATGGTGAAACCGGGGCCGGACGACCCCGGAATGCTTGGCGTTCGGGTCGGCTGGGAGTAGGTTGCAGGCACTGAGAAGGACGCGCTTGCGCGATCCGGTTCAGTACAAACCCCTACGGTTCTCAGGTCCGCCGCAACTCCTGATCCGTAGGGCGGCTGGCCCGGTATCGGACAAGAGTGGCCTCTTCGACAAACCGGACCGGGTCAGCCAACCCCGCCTCGCTCAGGATTTTCTGGTGCAAACAACAAAAACCCCGCTGCGTGGCGGGGTTTCTCTTGTTCGGCAGATGCGTTCGATCAAACTATTTGATCTTGGCTTCCTTGAATTCGACGTGCTTGCGAACAACCGGATCGTACTTGCGGAACGAGAGCTTTTCGGTCGCGGTGCGGGTGTTCTTCTTGGCAACGTAGTAAAAGCCGGTGTCGGCGGTCGAAACCAGCTTGATCTTGATCGTGTTGGACTTTGCCATCGCGGTAGCCTTTGAAACAAACAGGCCGCGCGACGGATTTGCGCACGGCTCGGGAAATGAGTTGGGCGCAAACTATGCATTTCGCGCCAAAAGTCAAGCGGATCAACTCCGCCCGTCATCCTCGAAATCATCATGAGCGCCCACCGGATCAAAGCCGTGCATGTAGCGCGCCCATTGCAGGCCCACGACCGCGCCCTTGGTGACGGGCAGCAGGAGGAGCGAAGAGAGGATGATGAGTGGAATCATCACCCACAGATAGGTCAGGGGATGAAGCGGGGTCGAGCTCATCTCCATGTGCAGAACGGCGCCGACGGCCAGATGGCCGACGATGGTAATCACGATATAGGGCGGCGCATCGTCGGCGCGGTGGTGAAAAAACTCGGTGCCGCAGACATCGCACTGATCGGCGACCTTGAGGTAGCTCGAAAACAGCTTTCCCTGCCCGCAATTGGGGCAGCGGCATTTCATGCCATTGAGCATGGCTGGCCAAGTGGGCCGGGCCGGGCGCAATGTCAGATCGGTATATGGCATCGGCTATCTCCTCGCGCGGTGTCCGCGCGGTGTCGGCTTGCCCTTGCGGTCTCTGCGGCCGCGTGTCGGGCCGGGTGGCTTGACCCGTTCACCTTCAGATAGAACTTCAAACCGCAGCGCGCCAGCCATGGGCGCTGCTTCAAGCAGTCGCACCTCGACCCGGTCGCCGATTCGGAACCGCTCGCCGGTGCGTTCACCGATCAGGGCCTGCTGGTCCTCGAAATGGCGGAAATAATCCTGGCCGAGTGAGGAAACAGGGACGAAACCATCGGCGCCGGTCTCATCGAGCCGGACGAACACGCCCGCGCCGACAAGGCCGGCGATTTTGCCGGTGAACCGGGCGCCGATATGGGCGGCCAGATATTGCGCCAGAAGACGGTCGGACGTTTCGCGCTCGGCAACCATTGCGCGGCGCTCGGTGGCCGAAATGTGCTCGCCAATCGAGCCCAGCCGCTGTTCCTCGGCCACACTCAGCCCATCATCGCCAAGATCGAGCGCCCGGATCAGGGCGCGATGGACGATCAGATCCGCATAGCGGCGGATGGGCGAGGTGAAATGGGCGTAGCGGTCGAGGTTGAGGCCGTAATGGCCATAATTGCCCGGCGCATATTCCGCCTGCGCCTGGCTGCGCAGCACCATTTCGTTGACCTGCTGGCTCTTGCCGGCCTTGTCGGCACGGTAAAGGATCTGGTTGAAATCTTTCGGCCTTAGCGCTTCGCTGCGCGGCACAGGCAGGTCGAGCGATTTCAGGAACTCGCCAAGCGTCACGATCTTTTCCCGGCTCGGCGCATCGTGGACACGATAGAGCAGGCCGAGTTTGTGTTTTTCCAGCGTCTCTGCGGCGCAGACGTTGGACAGGATCATCATCTCTTCGATGAGCTTGTGGGCATCGAGCCGCTCGGGAACATAGACGCCCTCGACCATGCCATTGGCGTCGAGCCGGATGCGGCGCTCGGGCAGGTCGAGCGCCAGCGGACCACGCCGGTCGCGGGCTTTCGAAAGGGCCTCGTAAGCCGCCCAGAGGGGCTTGAGGATCGGTTCGAGCAATGGCCCGGTCACATCATCGGGCTGGCCGTCTATGGCCGCCTGGGCCTGCTGGTAGCTGAGCTTGGCCGCCGAGCGCATCATCACCCGATGGAAGGAATGGCTCTTTTTGTTGCCTTCGGCGTCGATCACGATGCGCAGCGCCATGGAGGCGCGATTTTCACCTTCGCGCAGCGAACACAGATCGTTTGAAATACGCTCGGGCAGCATGGGCACGACCCGGTCGGGGAAATAGACCGAATTGCCACGCAGGAACGCCTCGCGGTCCATGGTCGAGCCCGACTTCACATAATAGGAAACATCGGCGATCCCCACGCGGATTATGAAGCCGCCGGCATTGTTGGGGTCGGTATCGGGTTCGGCGTGAACGGCGTCGTCATGGTCCTTGGCATCGGCAGGGTCGATGGTGACCAGCGGGATGTCGCGCCAGTCCTCGCGGTCCTTGAGCGGTGCTTCCTGAGCCTCTTCGGATTCCTTGAGGACGGAGGCGGGGAACCGATAAGGAATATCGAGCGAATGGAGGGCGATCAGGCTGACTGCGCCCTCAGACTGCGGGTTACCCACAACGCTGACCACCTTGGCGCGCGGGATCATCATCCGGCCCGAAACGGTCACCTCGACCTCGACCAGATCGCCGTCTTTGGCGTCACCGAGATCGCCGGCGGAAATCCGCATTTCGCGGGCCTTGCGCTCGATAGGCACCAGCCGGGCGCCGTCGTCGTCCATGCGCACGATGCCCAGATCGGCCTTGCGGGGCTTGTCGAGCACCTTCATGGGCCGGGCGGTGTAGGTCGGCACGGTGCCGCCATCGCGCTGGATGCGGGCAAGAATTCGGTCGCCGGGGCCGGGGACGACGCGGGCATCCTTGCTCACCGACACCGTCACGCGGGGCTTTTCGCCCTCGTCTTCGTCCCATTTGGCGGGGAAGGCGTGAAGATTGTCAGGATCGGCATCGGCGGGAATGTCGAGCACGGTCACTGCAGGCAATTCACCCACGGGACGCAATTCCTTGCGCTTGCGGGCCAGAAGGCCCTCTTTTTCCATGTCGCGCAGCAGCACCTTGAGCGGCACGCGGTCGTCGCCCTTGATGTTGAAATGCCGGGCGATCTCGCGCTTGGAATTGATCTCGGGGAAATCGGCAATCGCTTCGAGAATCTGTTCGCGGGTCGGCAATTGACCGGGTGTAAAGCTGGCCGAACGCCGGCCCTTACGCGGAGCAGGGGCCGAAGGGGTTTGTCCTGTACGTTTGGCCATTTCTATCCTTTAGGCCTCGGCCTTCTTCTTGGCTGCGGGCTTTTTGGTTGCCGTCTTCTTTGCCGCCGGCTTTTTTGCTGCTGCTTTGGGCTTGGCTTTCGCCTTGCCCTTCGAACCGCCCTTGGCGGCGATCAGTTCCAGGGCTTTTTCAAGCGTCACGG
>NZ_CAXAXY010000048.1:0-22042 GCF_963972885.1 uncultured Pelagibacterium sp.
CCCCGCCGCAACCGCCATGGCCGCCGCCCTCCTGCTCGAAATTTCCAGCCCAACGCCCGAACAGGCAAAAGTCCTGCAATCGCGCGCCCGCCAGCACCAGCGCAACTGGGCCGGCCACGAAATCGGCTATATCGAAGCCACCGAGGCCGCGCGTCTCAAACTCTGAGCCAACGCCCACCACGCCCCCACCGTCATCCCGGGCGAAGACCCGGGACCCGGTAACCGGCAGCGCTCAAGCCTCTCGCACCGGCCGTGCCGTCAGGAAACCCGGTTCCCCTCGACCAAAACCTGCGGAAACCGCTCCGTCTCCTGCGCCAGATCGCTGGAGATCAAATCCCACCACGCACTGCCGACAATGCCGTTCTGTCGCGCTCCGATGATCGTGTTTCCCGTAACGCTCGCAGCGCCCGCACCCTCAGCCACGCTCACCACGATGCCGGTATCGATATCGCGCACCAAATTGCCGCTGATCGTCACATCGCGCAGATACGGTCCCCAACCTGCGGTTATGCCGGTCCCCGGTACGTTTTCGATCACATTGTCGGAAATGATGGCATCGGCCTCCGCTGCAATCCCATAGGGCGTATCGAGGTCGGGATTGGTCTCGGACGCCTGATAAAGATTGCGCACGATATTGCCCGTGCACACCGCCAGCCGTCCGCCGTCGTTGAAATTGGTCATCGAAATGCCCGCAGCCGCCCCATCGATGATGTTGTTGGCGATCACCGAGCCGGTGAACGAAAATTCCGAAAAGATCGCCACCTCCCCACTGCCAAGGCATGTGTTGCCGGTGATCTGGGTGTTGTTGGTGGCGTTGAGGCGGATCGCCGAGAAGGCGCACTCGGAGATATGGTTGCCCGAAACGATCACCTCATCGGCCCGGAAAATGTTGATCCCGTTTCCGTTCTGCCCATTGCCGCCATCTGTCCAGTCGATTCCGGAGATCCGGTTGCCCGAAATGATTGTCCCGTCAGCCCCCGCTTCGCCGCGCCACACCCTGACCCCGCCATTGCCGCACTCGGTTATGGTGTTGCCGTCAATCGAGACGCCCGTCCCGTCGTAGATGAACAGCCCGGTATAGGCGCTGCCGCTCACCCGGCAATTTTCAACCCGCCCCGACGATCCCATCAGCGTAATGCCGTTGAGTGCCGTATTGGAAACCTCGCAGTCGCGGATCGTCACGTTCGCGCAATCGGCAAAATGGACAAGTCCGCCATGCCACATCTCGCCGCCCGCACCGCTGCCGTCGATCGACAGCCCGGCCAGAACGATGTTGGCTTCGCCCTCGGCGCCCAGCAGGGGATCGCTGCCCAGATGCACCAGCTCGGTCGAGCCGGGCACGCCCGACAGCATGAACCCCGAGGGCAGGCGCAAGCCCCGCGTCGAAAAGCGCCCGGCCGGTAGCGCCAGATGCCCGGTGTCGCGCGCGCTATCGATAGCGGCCTGCAACATTTCGGTCATGTCCGTCGCTGCGTCCGGCCATGGCGTCACCGCCTGACCAAAGGCTGCCCGCATCATAAACGGGGTGCATAGCGCGGGGATAAGTGAAGCTGCGAGAAATCTGCGACGGTCGATTTTCATATTTCCTCCGATTCCGGCAACTAACGGGTAAATTTCACTCAACTCCATACTTTTTACGCGCAATAGTGAATCCTTGCGGTGCGCGCTTGCACCCCGCTATAGATTGGGTCCTGCTGTTGAATCGGACCCCGCCCATGCTCGTCGACGACGCCGTTTATCTCGGAACCAGCGCCCGGCCCGAATACCTCCATCTCGGTTTCGGCAACCGCCACGGCCTCATCACCGGCGCAACGGGAACGGGAAAAACCGTTACCCTGCAAATACTTGCCGAAGGCTTCTCCCGCGCCGGGGTCCCGGTTTTCTGCGCCGACATCAAGGGCGATGTGGCAGGACTTTCAAAGCCGGGCGAGCCCAAGGACTTCCTTGCCGAACGCGCCGAAAAGATCGGCTTTTCCGACTATGCCTACGAGGCTTTCCCAACCATCTTCTGGGACCTGTTCGGCCGCCAGGGACACCCGATCCGCACCACGGTTTCCGAGATGGGACCGCTGTTGCTCTCGCGCATGCTCGACCTCAACGCCACTCAGGAAGGCATCTTGAACGCCACCTTCAAACTGGCCGACGAGGAAGGTCTTTTGCTCCTTGATTTCAAGGACTTGCGTTCACTTCTCGGCCACGTCGCCGAGCGCCGGGCCGAACTCTCCGCCCACTACGGCAACATCTCCACAGCTTCTGTCGGCGCCATCCAGCGCGCGCTGCTCGTCCTCGAACAGCAGGGCGCCGAGAACTTTTTCGGCGAGCCGGCGCTGAAAATTTCCGACCTCATGCGCACCGACACCCAAGGCCGCGGCTTCATCTCGATCCTCGCCGCCGACGAACTTATGCGCGCTCCTCGGCTCTATGCTATGTTCCTGCTCTGGCTGTTATCGGAACTGTTCGAGCAACTTCCCGAAGTGGGCAATCCCGATAAGCCCAAACTGGTGTTCTTTTTCGACGAAGCGCACCTTTTGTTCGATGAGGCGCCAAAAGTGCTGCTCGACAAGATCGAGCAGGTCGTGAAATTGGTGCGCTCGAAAGGCGTAGGTGTTTATTTTGTAACGCAAAATCCCGCCGATGTACCCGAAGGCGTCCTCGCCCAACTCGGCAACCGCATCCAGCACGCCCTGCGCGCCTATACCCCCAGGGAACAAAAGGCCGTCAGGATCGCCGCCGAAACCTTCAGGCCCAATCCCGATTTCGACACCGCCGAAGTCATCACCCAACTCGGTACGGGCGAGGCGCTGGTCTCCGTGCTGGAAGAAAAAGGCATTCCCTCGGTGGTCGGTCGCACCATGATCCGTCCGCCATCCTCCCGCATGGCCCCGATCACGCCAGAAGAGCGAGCCACTGTCATCGCCGGGAGCCCGGTTTCCGGGCTTTACGACGCCGTAATCGATCGCGAGTCGGCCTATGAGCTTCTCGACGCCCGCGCCGCCCAGGCGCTGCGCGAGGCCGAGATTGCGGCTCGTGAATCCGAACTCGAAAAGATCGAACAGGCCCGGTCCAAGCCTGCGGCGCGCCGTTCCACCCGGCAAACCCCGATGGAAGCCGCGCTGACCAGCTTTGCCCGCACCGTCGCCCGCCGCGCCGGGGATTCCTTTGTGCGCAGTGTGCTCGGCACGCTTACCAGGGGGCGCTAGCGATATGGCAAAGCTCAGCGCCGTTGCCATATTCGCCGATACTGGGCTGACCGCTCACCAGGCGCTCTACCGTCAGGCCGGCGCCACCATCGCGCGCAATGGTGCGCATCTCCATTGCATCGCCCGCAATGGCCAATGGCCGCGAACCCTGATTGAATCGGCGCTGGCTGGCGGTGGCCACGTCACAGTCGCCACCGGTCCCATCACCCGTCGTCTCGACGTGCCGCAGGGGGTCGAGATCGTTTCCGAGGACACCGAATCGGCCGCTGCAGCCCGTATGGTGAGGGCCAGTCAGGCATTGATCGGCTTGCCGGGCGGCATCGATACGGTCGCCGCCCTCTATTCGGCCTGGGTCGCCGCGGGCGGTGCTCAAAGCGACCGCCCTGTCGGCCTGCTCAATCAGGGCAGAGCCTATGAAGTCGTGAAAGGCTTTGCCGGCGACGTCGCCTCCGTCGGTCGCGGCAATATCGATGGCCTGATTCAGATATCGGAGACTTTCGATGATCTGTGGAACAGGCTTACGCGTCTGGTCTAGATGAATCCGGGCGCTGTTCGCGCATCGCCTTGTGGGCGAGAAACGAGACGATGTTTTCGCCGCGCCGCTCGACAGGAATGACCCGTGTGTCGTCCAACGCAATCCGGTTTCGCCGGTCCGGCCCCACATAATAGGGCTCGGCGCTCACATACCCACCGGTTCCGTTGGCCAGCCGCGCGGCAATCCGCTCTTCGAGATACACAGGGCTCATGGGTTTGACGATGACTTCGTCAATGCCCGCCTGCACACATCGCCGCCTCATCTCGCTATCCACGGTCCGGCTCAGGGCAATAATCTGGACATGTCGGGACGCAAGATCATCGCCGTTGCGGATCGAAAGCGCCACGTCCGCCGCCGTCACCCGGTCGAGGTCGTAATCGGTTACCAGCAGCGCCAGCGGCGCGATGCGCATGTAGTCGCTCAGCGCCCGGTGGTCGCAAAATTCGCGCACGCGCCAGCCATGCCCCCTCCGCAATGTCGCTCCCAGAACCGATGCCAGCGCCGGGCTGTTGGAAAGAACGGCAATGGTCGGAACAGGCAACACGGGAGGCTCGCTTGGCATGAAATATCAATGGTTACCCAAGCCTTAACACGCCCATCGTGCAGCCGGAAGGTGCCAATTCCAGTAACCTTAAAGCATATGGCCCGCCTGTGGACAGACGGGCCATATATCGTTGATGCAATGGGGTAATTCAGGAGGCGGCTTCGTGCAGCTCGGCCACGTAGTCCCAGTTCACAAGATTGTCGAACCAGGCTTCGAGATATTTCGGGCGCGCGTTGCGGTAGTCGATGTAATAGGAGTGTTCCCACACATCCACACCCAGCAGCGGCGTGCCGCCGTGCACCAGGGGGTTTTCCCCGTTGGGGGTCTTGGTCACTTCGAGCTTGCCGTCCTTGAGGGTCAGCCAAGCCCAGCCCGAACCGAACTGACCGGCGCCAGCGGCGAGGAAATCATCGCGGAACTTGTCGAACCCGCCAAGGTCGGAATCGACGGCCGCCTGCAGCTTGCCGGGCAGGGATTTGCCGCCGCCATTGGGCTTCATCCACTTCCAGAAATGAATGTGATTGAAATGCTGGCCGGCATTGTTGAACAGGGGCTGGTTCTTGCCGAAGCTTTCCTTGACGATATCTTCGAGGCTCTTGCCCTCAAGGCCTGAACCTTCGAGCAGCTTGCTGCCGTTGGTCACGTAGGCCTGATGGTGCTTGTCATGATGAAACTCAAGCGTTTCAGCCGACATGTACGGGCCGAGCGCATCATAGGAATAGGGCAGGTCTGGGAGTGAAAAGCTCATCGGAGGGCCTCCTTATAAGGTTCTGAAAATCTCTCGCTCGATAAATTGGTCGCGAATTTACCAAGCTAATGCTTCTTATATACCGCCGCCATGACACCGGCGCAACGGCTGGACGGGAAAACTTATGCCAATTGGACGCATTTGAGCGCAAAGGCATATGTAATCGCTGTTTCTTTGATGCGTTCAAAGCGTCCGGAAGCTCCACCGTGTCCGGCGTCCATGTTGGTGCGCAGGTACAATGCGTTCTCGTCGGTCTTGGTTGCACGCAGTTTCGCCACCCATTTTGCCGGTTCCCAATAGGTGACGCGCGGATCCGTCAGCCCCGCCAGCGCCAGGATCGGCGGATAGGCTTTGGCATCGACATTGTCATAGGGTGAATAGGCGGCGATCCGCCTGTAATCGTCTTCCGAGGTAATCGGGTTGCCCCATTCAGGCCATTCGGGTGGGGTGAGCGGCAGAGTATCGTCCAGCATGGTGTTCAGCACGTCCACGAACGGCACGATCGCCATGACACCGGCCCACAATTCGGGCCGCATATTGGCGACTGCGCCCATCAGCATGCCGCCGGCCGACCCGCCTTCGGCCACGATCCTGCCCTCGGACGAGTAGCCCTTTTCGATCAGCATTTCCGCAGCGGCGATGAAGTCGGAAAACGTGTTGGTTTTGTAGGCCGCCCGCCCATTCTTGTACCAGCGATATCCCTTGTCCATCCCGCCGCGTATATGGGCAATTGCATAGACAAATCCACGGTCGACAAGCGAAAACACCGAAACCGAAAACCCCGCCGGGATGGAATGACCGTAAGCGCCATATCCATAGAGCAGGGTAGGGGCGCTGCCGTCGAGCTTGAGGCCCTTGCGATAAAGCAAGGTCACCGGCACATCCTCGCCGTCCGGCGCTTTGGCAAACAACCGGCGTGTTTCATAGAGGGCAGGATCGTGCCCCGAAGGCACTTGCTGCTGCTTGCGCAGCACCCGCTCACCAGTCGCCAAATCGAGGTCGAAAATCTGCGCCGGCGTGGTGGGCGAGGAATAGGAAAACCGGAGGGTTGCTGTATCGAACTCGTGGCCGGAAATCAGCCCCAACGAATAGGCTTCCTCGGGAAACGAAATTGTCTGTTCACTCCCATCGCGCAGATCGCGCACCACGATCCGTGGCAGGCCATCCTTACGCTCGAGCCGGATCAGATGGTTGGCGATAACTTCAACGTCGAGAATCAGTCGTCCCGCCTCGTGCGGCACCAGATCGGCCCAATTGTCCACACCCGGAGCATCGACTGGAGCCGTAACGATCTTGAAATCTTCGGCTTCGTCGTCATTGGTCAGGATGTAAAGCGTGCCGTCCCGTTCTTCGAGAGAATATTCGGTATTCTCGTGCCGCTTTTCCACACAGAAGGGCGCGCCGCCATTTTCCGCATCGATCAGCCAGACTTCCGAGGTCTGATGGTCGTGCGCGGAAATGGTGAGGTAACGCCGCGATTGGGTCATCCCCACACCGACGAAAAAGCCCGCGTCCTTTTCTTCGTAAACGATAGCATCATCGGCTTGGCTTGTTCCCAGCATATGCTCGCGCACTCTGAAGGGCCTGTGGTTCTCATCGAGTTCGACATAGTAGAACCGTGATGAATCACTGGCCCAGACAGCGCCGCTACCGGACTTTTCAATCCGCTCGTCACGGTCCTTGCCCGTGTCGAGGTCGCGAATAAATATCGTGTAGTATTCAGACCCGTTCCGGTCTGCAGCCCAGGCTATCATCGTGTGGCAGTGCGAATGTTCAGCGCCACCGAACCCGAAATAGCCTTCCCCCGCTTCGGCGTTGCAGTCGAGCAATACTGTCTCGGTGCCCCCGTCGCGCGGTGTGCGCACCATCAGTGGATACTGATCGCCTTCACGCGTTCGCGAAGCATAAGCAAACGGACCGTCGGGCGAGGGCACGGAACTGTCATCCTCTTTGATCCGTCCACGGATTTCCGAATAGATCGTTTCGCGCAATGGCTCGGTCGGCTTTCCGAAACCGCTTTCGTACCAGGCATTTTCAGCCTCAAGATAGGAGCGGATATCGTCTGGCAGCACGCCAGGGTCGGCCATCACTTCGCGCCAATTGTCGGCCCGCAACCAGGTATACGGATCGTTACGAGTCACTCCATGCCGCGTGTCCGAATGGGGGTGTTGCGCGGCAACGGGTGGCGCGATGTCGGTCATGGTCTATCCCTGAAAGTCAAAAAATATGATCTTAAAACGTCGTCACTATTCGTCGGGGATGAAGTTCAGCGCAAGCCCATTGGTGCAATAGCGCAAACCCGTCGGAGCAGGACCGTCGGGAAAGACATGACCGAGATGCGCATCGCAATTGGCGCAGCGGATTTCCGTGCGCCGCATGAAATGGCTCCTATCATCGATCTCCTTGATCGCATCCTCGGAAACCGGCTGGAAAAAGCTCGGCCAGCCCGACCCGGAATCATACTTGGTATCGGACGTGAAAAGCGGCACGTCGCAACACACGCAATGATAAACGCCCGCCCGTTTTTCCACATTGTAGGCATGAGAAAAAGCACGTTCGGTGCCGTGTTCGCGCGTCACATGATACTGTTCGGGCGTCAATTTATCGCGCCATTCGCTATTGGATATCTTTTGCATGTCGTTCATCTTGCGCCACTCCTGCCAGCTGTGCACTCAGACATGTATCAGCTGAGAGCAATGTGGTTATCACAACTGCTGGGGTCAATATTGCGTTCCAATCAACCGGTTTTGGTTGAGCTTGCGACAGGGATGCGTACTGTTTGCGCGATTGATTCTTTTCGGCTGCCTCCGGCAGCGATTGGACAGTGAAATGAAGTTCGGGGGCTCGCTTGGGACCAGGTCTTGATGTGATTGTCGCGCTGATTGCGGTCGCTCCCTTTGTAGCGGCTGTGTTCGCTCCGTGGATCAAGACCTTTGCCGGGCCATCATCTGGCTGGATACTGGCCATCGTTCCCGCCGCCATTTTCGCGACCTTCATTTCCTTTATCGGTCCGATTGCCGATTTTTCAGTCATTCGCGTCGGCCTCGACTGGATACCGGCCTACGGAATTTCCTTTTCCTTCTTCGTTGATGGGTTGAGTCTCGTTTTCGGGCTGCTGATCTCGGGCATTGGCACGTTTATCGTCATCTATTCCGGCGGCTATCTGGCCGGTCATCCCCATCAAGGCCGGTTTTTCTCCTACATCCTGATGTTCATGGGGTCCATGCTCGGTCTGGTCCTCGCCGACAACGTCTTTACCCTGTTCGTCTTCTGGGAATTGACCTCGATTACCTCTTTCCTGCTGATCGGCTTTGACCACTCCCGTCAGGCCGCGCGCCGGGCTGCCATCCAGGCGCTGGTCGTCACCGGCGGCGGCGGGCTCGCGCTGCTGGCGGGTCTCATTCTTCTGACCCTGATCACCGGCCAGAATTCTCTAACAGGTATGCTGACGACGGCCGGTGCGGCGCAGGAGAGCGGGCTTTACCTCATTGCCATGCTGCTGGTTGTGTCCGGGGCTTTCGCAAAATCAGCTCAGGTTCCGCTGCACTTCTGGCTCCCCAACGCCATGGAAGCGCCGACCCCGGTTTCAGCCTATCTGCATTCGGCCACCATGGTGAAGGCCGGCGTCTATCTGTTGGCCCGCATGACCCCCATTCTGGGTGATACCGAACCCTGGTTCTGGATTCTGACCCTGTTCGGCGGCGCAACTCTTTTGATGGGCAGTGCTCTGGCCGTGCGCCAGACCGATCTCAAGCAGATGCTGGCCTATACCACCCTTGGTTCGCTCGGCCTTCTCGTCATGCTTATCGGCGTGGGCACCAAGGAAGCCATTCTCGGCGCGCTGCTCTATCTTTGCGCTCACTCCCTGTTCAAGGGTGCGCTGTTCATGATCGCCGGCACGATCGACCACGGCACTGGCACACGCGACATCACAGTGCTCGGCGGGTTGCGCGAAGCCATGCCGATCACCTTTATTGCGGCCCTTCTCGCCGGCTTTTCCATGGCAGGCTTTCCCATTGCCATCGGGTTTCTGGCCAAAGAGGAGATGTATCTGGCATTAACTTCGGGTCTGTGGCCCGACCTGTTGTTCCTCGCCGTGCTCATCGTGGGCAATGCCCTGATGATGGTGGTGGGCCTGATGATCGCCTTTAAGCCCTTCCTGGGTGATCTGCGTCCAACACCGCACGCGCCCCACGAGGGGCCGTTGAGCCTTTATTCCGGCCCTGTTACTCTGGGTGTTCTGGGTATTTGCGCGGGCCTGTTCACCGACTGGATCAACCATGTCGTGCTCGATCCGGCAGGGGGATCCATCTACAATTCCGCGGTCGATGCCCATATCCACCTCGCCTTTGATCTCACCAACCCCGCCGTATGGGCTTCCATAGCCACATGGGCGCTGGGCGGCGTTCTGTTATGGAAAGTCGATGCTGTTCGCTCCACATTGCGGCGCACCGGCGAAGCCATTGGCTGGACCTTTGATATCGGCTTTGATGCGTGCATGTTCGGACTCTTCCGGCTCTCCGATCGTATTACGCGCGTCCTTCATCATGGTCGCCTCGAATGGTATCTGCTGCTGATGTTCACGGTGCTGGCCGTAGGCATCTTTGCGCCCTTGCTCATCACAGACAGCCTGCCACCGCTTCCCGCCTGGCCCGTGCTCAACTTCTACGAGTGGGGCGCCATCGGCATCGCCGCCATCGGGCTCATTGCGGTGCTCATCGCCCGGACCCGCCTGACCGCCATCGTTGCGCTCGGTATCCAGGGTTTCGCAGTGGCCGTCATCTTCATGCTCTTTGGTGCCCCCGATCTGAGCTTCACTCAGTTCATGGTCGAAACTCTGACCGTAATCATCCTTGCGCTCGTCATGACCCGGCTGCATCTCGATGAGGCCGACAGCCGTGACCTTGAAACGGCCATTCGCGATGGTGTTGTTGCCCTTGCCGTCGGCCTTGGCATCGCCATTCTGCTGCTGGTCGTGCTTCAGACCGATCTCGATCTGTCGCTGACCGAGTTGTTCCGCGCCACCAGCACGCCGATTGCCCATGGCCGCAATATCGTCAACGTCATTCTCGTCGACTATCGCGCCATTGATACCCTGGGTGAGATTTCGGTGGTCATGGCCGCCGGTCTCGCCATCCTGGCCCTTATCCGGCTTCGGGCTTCGACGAGCGGAACGCGGGGCGCCAGAGCGGGCCGTGCCCGCAGGATCGGGAGTGCACGATGAATACCGTCATCTTCAAAACTGCAGCACCTGTGCTGACTGCGCTCATGCTGGTGTTTTCGATCTTCGTCTTGCTGCGCGGCCACAATGAGCCGGGCGGGGGCTTTATCGGCGGGCTGATCGGCGCGTCCGGTCTCGCAATCTATGGCATCGCCGCCGGCGTCGATGCGTGCCGCCGGGCGCTGCGGGTTCATCCCATTGTCCTGGCGGGTCTGGGCGTCGTTCTCGCCGCCATTGCCGGGTTCATCTCGCTTGCTGCCGAGGTGCCATTTCTGACCGGCCTATGGTGGATTTTCGAGTTCGAGGGTACCGAAATTGCTTTGTCCACCCCGCTGATCTTCGATATCGGGGTCTATGCCGTCGTCGTGGGTGCCGTGGGCACAATTGCCCTGTCGCTCGAGGGCGAAGAAGGCGAAGAGGAGGATGACTGATGGAAGTCGCGCTTGCCGGGCTGATCGGCCTGTTCTTTTCCGCCGCCGCCTATCTTCTCTTGTCCAAGGCGATCATTCGCATGCTTCTGGGCGTTGCGATCCTGGGCAATGGCGTCAATCTCCTTATCTTCACCATCGGCCGGCTGACCGCCGAAGTTCCACCCATCGTACCGGCGGGGGAATATTTCCCGCTTGAAGGCTCGGCCAATCCGCTTCCACAGGCGCTGATCCTGACGGCCATCGTTATCGGTTTTGCCCTGTTTTCGTTTCTGCTGGTCCTGGGCTATCGGGCTTATCAGGAACTCGATGCCGACAACACCGACAACATGCGCGTCGCCGAGCCTGAAACTGCGCCTCGGCCTCCCCTGAGTTACTAGGGAACACACACAATAATGGCGACTGCCGGTACATCATACGAGTCTCTCGAGCTGCCCACGGCCATGATCGATGTGGCAACGCCTGCCGCCGACTGGATCGTCGTGTGGCCGGTGGCGCTGGCACTCCTTGGCGCGGGCCTGCTTGTCATGCTGCGCAACCAGCGTCACATGCAGCTTGCCTTCGCTGTTGCGGTGATCCTGGCGATCATGGTTTCGAATATTTATCTGCTGCTTCGCGTCTTCGAGACCGGCCCCATCGCCATGACCATGGGCAAGTGGCTGCCGCCTTTCGGCATAACGTTTGCCGCCGATATGACGAGCGCCATCTTCTCGCTCGCCGCATCCATCGCTGCACTCATCGTCGCCTTTTATGCTCAGATCGAGTTGACTGACCGTGGTCATCGTTTTGGCTTTTACCCCATGCTGCTGCTGCTGTTGTGTGGCGTCAGTGGCTCGTTTTTGACCGGTGATATCTTCAACCTCTACGTGTGGTTTGAAGTCATGCTGATCGCCTCGTTCGGCATGATGATCCTCGGGGGCCGCAAGCTCCAGCTCGATGGTGCCATAAAATACGGCTTTCTCAATTTCCTCGCGACGACCTTCTTTCTTGTAGCCATCGCCTATCTCTACGGCTTGACGGGCACGCTCAATTTCGCCGATCTCGTGGCAAAGGGCGCCGATCTGCCAATCGGCCCGCTTGTCACGGTCTCTGTGCTGTTTCTTTTCGCCTTTGGGGTGAAAGCCGCTGCCTTTCCTGCCAATGCCTGGCTGCCGGCCTCTTACCATACGCCCGCCGTTTCCGTGTCGGCCATTTTCGGTGGCCTGCTCACCAAGGTCGGCGCCTATGCCGCGATCCGTGTTCTCACCATGGCGCTGCCTGAAGGCTATGCACAAATCCAGACGGTCATTGCGGTCGTTGCGTTCGCTACGCTCATTCTGGGCCCGCTGGGCGCCATCGCGCAGACCAATCTGCGCCGCGCCGTGGGCTTTCTGGTTATCGGCGGCATCGGTGCGATTTTCGCTGGGTTCGCATTGGGCACCACGCACGGAATCGGGGGAGCAGTGTTTTACGCCTTCCATTCCATGCTCACGATCACGGCCTTCTACCTTCTGGCCGGGTTGATCGAGCGTATGAGTGGCACCAGCGACATCCGCAAGATGGGCGGCATCTATGGCGCCAGCGCTCCCATGTCGGTTCTCTTTGTCATCATGGTGTTCGCCATTTCCGGACTGCCGCCCTTCCTTGGCATCTGGCCCAAGATCCTGCTGGTGGAGGGTGGCATCCGCGCCGCCAATTGGTGGCTCGTTTTTGCGGTGCTGTTCAATTCCTTCCTCACCCTGATCGCCGCGAGCCGTCTCTGGGCCTATATTTTCTGGCGCAATGGCCAAGAGGGGGAGCGTTCCGAGCAGGCCAATGAGGATTTGCGTCCCTTGTCCGCTCGTGAGGTGGGGATGGGACTGGTGCCGACGGTAATTCTTTTTGCCGTCATTGTTGTCTTCGGCCTTTTCCCCGATTGGCTTTTCGCTGCCTCGGGCATTGCCGCCCATGATATGCTCTCGCCCACGCGCTATGTCGACGCCGTGTTTGCACAGGTGCCCCAGCCATGAGCTTTGCCTTTCTTGTTATAACTCTCGCGCTGGTCTGGGCCGCCGTCACCGGCTCCTTCACCCTGCTCAACCTTTTGCTCGGCGCCGTCATCAGTGCGATGGCTGTGCTGTTCATTCGCGACCGGGTTGAGCGCCCGTATATGATGCGCCGGTTCGTTCGTGCCCTTTCGCTTGCTGCCTTGTTTTTTTACGAGCTCGCCCTATCGGCAGCCCGGGTTGCTATCCTGGTCATATCGCCTGGCATGAAAAAGCGCCTGGCGCCGGGAATTATTGCCTATCCACTATCGGTCACAAGTGACGTCCAGATCACCCTGCTGGCCAATTTGATTACCCTCACGCCGGGCACCTTGAGCGTTGATGTCTCCGACGATCGGAAGACTTTGTACATCCACGTGCTCGAAATGAACGACCGCGAGGATGTCATCGCGTCGATCAAGAATGGTTTCGAAGCACGGATCATCGAGGTGTTTGAATGATAGCGGGCCCCGAATTTCTCCATCTGGCCACCACCGTCTCGCTTGGTGTTCTCACAGCGGCTCTGCTGATAACGATTTACCGCATTGTCGTTGGTCCCAGCCTGCCCGATCGAGTGCTGGGCCTGGATATGCTGGTTGCTGTGGTCATCGGCTATATCGCTGCAATCGCCCTGCGAACCGGGTTCATGCTCTATCTCGATATCGCCATCGCGCTGGGCCTTGTTGGGTTTTTGTCTACAGTCGCGTTCGCCAGGTTCATTCTCCAGCGCTGGCAGATCGACGCAGCGGCCCGGGAAGATCATCTTGAGGAGAGCCGGAAATGATTGTGGAGGCACTCTATTATCTCGCCGGCATCATGGTGATCGTCGGCGCTCTGTTCAGCTTCGTGGCGGCCCTTGGCATTGTTCGACTGCCCGATCTCTACACCCGCATGCATTCGGGCTCCAAGGCCGGAACGGTGGGCTCGGGCCTGACCCTTCTGGCCATAGCACTGGTCAGCTTCGACGGTTCGGTGATCCTGCGCGCCCTGCTTGGTTTCATCTTTTTCATGCTGACGGCCCCTATTTCGGCCCATCTTCTAGCGCGAGCCGCCTATGTAGCCGGTTATCGCCCGGCTGCGCGTTTCGTGGTCGATGATCTGGAAAATTCCAACGGACTGCAAAGTAAAGAGTGATTCACTCTAAATTTCGCCAAGTTGTTGTTCAATGGTTGCAAAATTAGAAGAACGTCATTAATTGCGAGGTTATGGGGTTCCCCCGGGATTAGCCCGCCCCAATAAGTAGCTTCCATACGCAAGAAGGGATTTGCGATGACCGCTCCGGCGAATGCCGAGAACAGGGTCGAGCTTGACCTTGTCGAATACAGTACTGAGATTGTCGCTGCCTATGTCAGCCACAATGCGATCAGCCCGACCGACCTGCCGAAATTGATCTCGGAAGTTCACGCCGCGCTTCGGTCGCTGGGTTCGGAAGAAACCACCGCTCCCGTCGAAGAGAAAAAGCCGGCTGTGCCCGTCAGAAAGTCGGTGACGTCCGATTATATCGTCTGTCTGGAGGACGGGAAAAAGTTCAAGTCGCTCAAGCGGCACTTGCGCACCCACTACAACCTTTCGCCGGAAGAGTACCGAGAAAAGTGGGGCCTGCCCGCCGACTATCCGATGGTCGCTCCGTCCTACTCTGCCACACGCTCCAAGCTGGCGAAGGACAACGGATTGGGCCGCAAGGCCGGCTGACAGGTCCATAGCTTTATCAGTCAAAGGGCCGCATTTGCGGCCCTTTCTCTTTTGCGCCTAGACCATTTCTGAACTTATCCCCGCGAGGCCCTATCTCCGATATAGGAATTATATCCTATTTATGAGAGAGTGGTCCTATGACGGTTTGGATATCCACGGCAGCGCGGCTCGAACGCAATCGGTTATCGGCAGCACAACGGCAAGACTGCAAGCTTGTCGTTCACACGGTATCCGGTGAAACAGGGGTCCGCTATTGCGACTTTTTCGCCCCCTCACGGCTGGGCCTGCACACGGCGGCCGCGCGGCAGTTAGCGATGTATTTGTGCCATGTGCTCTTGGGTATGACCTTGACCCAGGTCGGCCAGTTCTTCGGCAGGGATCGCACCACGGTCGCCTATGCGTGTGCTCACGTCGAAGACATGCGTGACGATGGAGGCGATTACGACCGCCGGCTCGTGGCGCTTGAAGAGCGCATAGAAACGGCCAGGCGCCAGCCTTGCGTGCTCGAGGTCACACCGCCGGAGACGGCCCATGCCAGCGTCTGATTTTGGCTCGACGCCCTTGGGGCAATTGGCTCGCAGCCGGAACGGCGAGCCGGCCTTTCTCAATGCCCATCACCTGGAGGCCGCGGGGCGCCTGTTGACGCTGTTCGAGCGTAGCCGGCTGCGCGCCCGGACCACAATGAATTACGGACCGCGCGTTGATAGCGGGCACGCCCAGGACATGGGCGATATGGCGTTCGATGCCAGGAGGCAGCTTGCAGAGCTCTATACAGCCATTCCCCGCGACTGCGTGGAGGTCGTCATTGATGTCTGCGGCTACGAAAAGGGTTTGCAGGATATCGAGCGCGAGCGCGGGTGGCCCAGACGCAGCGCCAAGCTGGTCCTGCGTATCGGCCTCGACGCCCTGGCTACCCGCTTTGGCCTGACTGCGGCCGCCACTGGCGCAACGAGAACAAGCACCCGAAACTGGCTGGGTGTGGGCGCACGGCCCGCAGAGTTCGGTTAGACCTGAACGGCTGCCTGCGCGTCTGCGCGCAGGCGCGTCACCATGGCTGCCAGTCCATTGGAGCGCTGTGTTGAAAGATGTTCCCGCAATCCAATGGAATCGAGAATCGGCAGGGCGTCGGTCGTCGCGATATCTGCAGCAGGACGCCCCGAATAGAGCGCCAGAACTATGGCCACCAGCCCGCGAACGATCATCGCATCCGAATCGCCGCGGAAGGTCAGCACAGTTCCTTTCTCGCCCGCTTCGCTTCCGGTCACCAGCCACACCTGCGACGCACATCCGTGCACCTTATTGGTGGCGGTGCGCTCATCATCGGTAAGCGGCGCCAGTCCCTGGCCGAGCTCGATGATGTAGCGGTACCGGTCCTCCCAGTCGTCGAGAAAGGAAAGATTGTCGGCGATCTCGTCAAATGCGGCTGTTGTATTCATGCCCGCTATTTAGTCCCTGATTCCTTCCATTGGAAGGGGTGAGCCTCAATAGGCCCAGTCGGGGCGGGGAGGGGGGAAGGCGCTTTTGGCGGCTACGCTCGTTTGCGGCACGGCGATCTGCGCCAGAACCGTACGCCCCACTGCGCATTCAACGCTCAAACAATCGGAGGGTGTCAGCGTGTCGCTGACGGCCTGAACGCCCTGGTTGGCCAGGTGTTTGCCGGTTGCGCGCGCCGAATCGCCCACATCCATACCCGCGCCAGGGGCCATGATGAGAAAGGCGGCAGAAAGCCAGAAGGCAGAGCGAACAACAAACATAGAGCCAAACCTCGTCGTCCGGGGACATATGGACAGCGTCGGGATCTAGCCTAGGGCACCGGCATGAAGCATTTTTGGCAAACTCGCGTAAAATTTTAAGCGAATGCGATCGGGCTCGAAAGCGACCCGTTAAGCAAGACTCTGTTTACGCTACCCCTAGAAACCTGCCTCGAACGTTACCCGATTCTGCTCCAGGCCGACCGAACCCGGTCTCACTTAAGGGTGTCTTAGGGCTTGGATGGAAGTGTGTGCCGGCCAAAGGAAGTCGTCCCGAAGCAAGGCCGCAGCGTATCGCGGCATATGAAGTTGAGCGTTTCATGCGTAACCCCTTTGCGGATTTCACGATTGCCCCACAGTTCCCGACCGGCACGGCCCGGTCCGGCCAGCGCAATTCTGTCCTGCATCGTGTTCTGGTTCTCAACACACTTGCCATGATGGTTGGCTTGGGACTGGCGATGGCTCTATCCCTCGTCATGCTCTTTGGCAGCAATGTTGCACCGCTCATTGCAACAACTGTCCTTGCCGGCCCTGTCGCGCTGTCAGGGGCTCTGCTCCTGCGTGGCGATTTCGAGCCCGCAATCGTGCTTCACACCCTGGCGCTCGGTTCGATCGGAGCCCTCTTTGCGGCGGGCGATCCGGCCATGGTTGATCTGGGCCTGGCTCTCGGGCTTTTGGCCGCGCTCTACGCTCAGGTTCTCGCCAAGGGACGCTTTCGCTCGCTCGCCTGGGCAATTCCGCCAATAATCCTTCTCGCCGGCGTATTGGGGTCGCATGTCGCCTCAAGCGCAGCGCTGCAGCCTTACTCAGTGTTGGCGCTGGCGGTTTTTGCCGCCATAGCAGCCATCACCGCCACCCGCCTCGAAATTATTTCGGCCGAATCGCCCGTGTCCCAGACGCGTGCCTTTGCCGTCCTGGCTGAAAACATCCTTGGGGCCGTGGTCCGCTACGGCGCAGACGGTGGTCCGGTCTTTATCTCACGCTCGGCGGGCAATCTTTTAGGCTGCCGCACGTTTGAGCTTGATGGCGCTGGCCTGTTTGAGCGAGTCCATGTCATGGACCGTCCCGCCTACCGAAAGGCCATCTCGGACGCCTCGAACGGTGCTGGCGCAAGCACTATCGAATTGCGCTTGCGCCGCGATGATACCGAGCCGGGCGCCAATGCGCGCTATATCTGGGTCGAATTCGCACTTGCGCCACTGGACGACGAGCGCCCGAATGACTCATTGAGTGACGTGCTGGCCGTGCTTCGCGATATCAGCGTGCGCAAGGATGCCGAACGGCAGGTCGATGCGGCGCGCCAGCAGGCCGAAGAGGCCTCGGAAGCCAAGTCGCGTTTCCTGGCCACCATCGGTCACGAACTGCGGACCCCGCTCAATGCCATTGTCGGCTTCTCCGACATGATGTCCGAAGAGATTGGCGGCACCCTGTCGCCAACTCACGCCGAATATGCGGGCCACATAAGTCGCAGCGGGCATCACCTGCTCGACGTGGTCAACATGCTGCTCGATATGTCAAAGATCGAGGCGGGCAAGTTCGAGGTCCATGCAGAACTGTTTGCACCCCAGGCATTGGTTGAACCGTGCCTGCAGATGGTCGAAAATCTGGCCCGCGACCGTGCCGTCACCATAGAATCTTCTATTCCCGAAAAACTGCCCCAGATCATGGGCGATGAACGCGCTTGCCGGCAGATTTTGATAAATCTACTCTCCAATGCTGTAAAATTCAGCCATGATGGCGGCAAGGTTGCGCTGGCCATGCGCCGGCAAGGCAAGATGTTGGCCATATCGGTCAGCGACTCGGGCATCGGCATGCGCCCCGAGACCGTCGAGCGAATCGGCGAACCGTTCCTGCAGGCTCAGGACAGCCTCTCGCGCCGCTACGAAGGCACCGGGCTGGGGCTGTCCATCGTCAAGGGACTGGTCAGCCTGCACGGCGGCCGCCTCGACGTGGTGTCCGAGCAGGGTATGGGAACAACGATAAGTGTGCTCCTCCCTTTCGAAGGTCCGCTGGGCGCCGGGAAAAGCTCGGCGACCATCGAACATCTTTACGCGACCAAGCGCGATAGCGACGAAGACAAATGGCTCCAAGACGAAAAAAGAAGCGCAGCAAAATGAACGCCGGTATTGCCCAGATTCCCCTTGCGGTCGGCGCTGGCGCCGCCAGCATGGTCGGTCATGCCCTCTCGTGGGGCTTTACGCGCTTTGCCCGTTCACCCATGGCCTCCACGGGTCTGGTGCTGATTTCCGGGCTTACCCTTATGGCTGCGACCAACGCCCTGTTCCTTCAGGACACGCGCCACCCAGCCCCCTTGTTCGTATCGGGGTCGGCAGGTGCCGCAACCCGGACCCCCATCGAGCCGGTCGTGGTCGAGCCGCTGGAAATCCCGGAACGTCCCGCCGCCCAACCGGTTACACCCGGACCAGCGCCGACGACCACCGCGCGGACTGCGACTTCCGTTCCGGAGGCACCTGAGCCCGCAGAGCCCGCCATAGGCAATCAGGACATTGCCGACCTTCAGGAAAAGCTCAAGGCGATGGGCTTTTTCGATGGAACGGTCGATGGCTATTACGGTCCGAGGACCGCTGACGCCATTCGCGATTTCGAGGCCCGCTTTGATCTCCCCCGCACTGGCGCTGCCACTCCGCAGGTGATCCAGGCCGTTAAGGACGCGCCGCTACAAACCTCACAGGCGAATGAGCCGGCGCCGGTCTCTGCAGCCCCGCAGACCGATGACATCGCTCCGCTGCTCGCCCAGATGCAGGAAACGGCCCCCACAGTCGCCGACAGCGTCGAACGGCAGACGGTGGCCGATATTTCGCGTGACCTGCCCGCTGCTGCTCCCCAGACCACGCCAGCAACCGCGGAGCCCAATGTTCCCGCAGTGCTCGATGGCGATCTGGTCAGCGACATCCAGCGTGGCCTGAGCCGTCTTGGCTTCCTGCAGGGACCGGTCAACGGGGTTGCAGACGAGGCCACGGCGCGGGCCATCCGCCAGTTCCAGATTTTCAACAATTACCGACCGACCGGCGAGGTCAGCCCTGTGCTGCGGCAGATGCTGGTCGAGGCGGGGGCTTTCCTGTAACGCTGACTCCATGCAGCAGCTTAGGTCCGACATCTGGTGCGCCGCCTTTGTGCGCCGTCACAACGACATGGGAAACTTCTGCGTCGTCTCGCGGCGCGGTGACGCCGTGGCAGGTCAGATCTGGATAGAGGTCGATCACCTCGACGGAACGGTTTCGCTCTTTACGCCAGCCCCCGGTGCAACCATGGATTCGCCTCCTGACTATCGGGTCTTCCAGAAGCGCTTCGAGCGTATCGATCCGCTAACGGTCAAGGACCGCATAGCGCGGGAAATCGAATTCGATCAGGACCTCTGGGTTCTATCTGTCGATTGCCGCGCTGATGATCTGGGGTTGGACGTGATCTAGCCCGCCTTGCGCGTCGACTTCATCCGGTCGAGCGCCTCGATCGCCTGATCGCCCACGGTTCCCGTTCGCGCAACCTGCTTGCCTTCGGGCGTCCGCCGACTGGGCTCGGCAAAACGGGCATATTCGGGCCGTGTGAGTTCGGCGGGCCTGACGTCACCGCGCCAGGCGCTCATCATGAACACCATGGCCGGAACGCTCACCTCATCGAATAGCCGCGCAAAACTGGCCAGCGTCTTGGACCTGTCGGCATCGTGGCTGGTCGCGTGAATGAGCACTTTGAGCCCGTCATAGGACGTGCACCCGAAGGCCCGCAGCACCACGAACAACGCAGCGCCGCTCGTGTCATGGGCGATTTCGGCGCAACGCAATTCGTCCAGACCGGTGATCTGGTTGAGAAGGCGGGTGATCTTGGGCCGGCGGTTTTCCGAGAACAGCTTCATGAGCGCACCGGTGAACTCGTCGGTGGCCACCGAAATCTGCTCAAAGGTCCGCATCATCGGCGCTTGCGGCAGGTTGCGGCGCGCATAGGCGCGCAGTACGTTGATTCGCCCCTCTTCGGGCAGATCGAAAAACACGCCGGTCAAAAGCGCCGCGTCGAAATCCTCGCGCCTGGCGAGGATCGCAGCGACCTCGTGGTCCATCTCCGCTGAGCGGGTCAGGGCGTTGAGGTAGGCGCCCCGTGGGGCGATCGATCCGTTGGCTGCCAGCGCGCGGTACACCTTGCGGCTGTTGACCGGGAACAGTCGGGCCAGAATGGCATTGGACAGGGCAGGGCGCCGGGCAATGGCCGCGATCACGTCCGCATTGCCCTTTTCGATAAGGCGCATCATCACATCGTCGGAAAGCGACGGTGCGCGCTCGATATGAGCGATCAGGCCGGTGCCCAGATGGTCATAGACCAGGATTTCAAGCTGCGGCGTCAGGTGTTGCGCGCTCGCCAGTATGCCCGCCGCCTTGGTGCGCGCTGTCGGAGCAGCTGTCGGAAACAAGCGCTTGGCCAGTGCCTCGAACTGCTCGGCCTCTGCTGCCAGTGGTCTGCTGCGTCGCGCATAAGCGTCGCACGCCGCCACCAGAAGCGTGTTGGCCCGCTCGACGCCGCCGGTTTCAATCAGCAGCTGAAACGTCTCGTATGGCTGAAAGCCGATCATTTGGTCGACTCGATCCCCCGGTCCACTCTTGTTGCTCTACACTATTGCCGCAGATTCGTTAGCGGACTGTTAACCTTGACGAAGTCTTAATGGGTAATGTTCGGATCCGGGACGGCATGGTGCCGGCTGGGGTAAGCGGAGGACCGGACGCACCACGAGGCCAATTATGGGTATGCTGGTAAAATTCAGCCCCAAAGACGCCCGCTCGGCACCGGTGTCGACCGGAGGACCAGGCGCGCAGGTCATATTGTTCACAGGCGTTCGCTATGAGCGCGGGGCCGGCGGGAATAAGCCCGCACCGGCCCCAAAGATCAGGCGGACCCGCAAGGGCTGAAGATTTTGAGAGACTGGTTGCTTGGCGGCGCATGTGCAGCCGTGGCATGTTTGTTGCTGTCCGGCTGCGCCCGTCCGACGGGCGATTTCGGCCGCGCCGCGCCCGGCGTGCTCCACGATCGCATCATGCCAACGGTGGGTGACGCACGCGCCGCAGCCGATGGCGAGCCGGTTTCCAACTTCAATCAGACCGATCAGGAACGCGAGATGCATGATCGTGTCTGGCGTTTTCTCATCGCGCCACACGCCCATGACTGGTTTTACGATACAGCCGTCGAACTCCAGCGCACCAGGATCGCCGCCAACCTCGACGTCCAGTTCATCGCGGACCGTTATTATTCGTCCCTGCGCAGCACACAATATCAGTCCTCGCGCGTCCGCTACCGCAAGGTCGCCGACGATATCGGTATCGACATCGCCACCATACCCACGACCTTTGCCGCTATCTGCCGGGTCATCGAGGTCGATCGTCAGCGCGCCATCGCCGTTTCCAACGTGACGCTCGCCGCGCCCGATGCCGCGGCGCAAGTCGCGGCGCGCAAATGGGAAAATGACCGGACGATCGACTGGTTCACCCGGGCGCTGACCTACCGCTATCAATCCTATTCTGTCGCGCTGGAACGCCTTCTCGTCGAAACGCCGCATGAAGAAGGCCGCGTCGTCGACGCCCAGCTTGCCCGCATGCAGCCTTACGTGGCCCGCGCCCAGGCGGGCGACTTCTGTCTGACCGGTGGGGAGGGGTTGGTCTTTAAGGATACCGGTATCGCCTCGCGTTATGAAACGGCTCCGTTCACGCCCGAACCGCTGGTGCGGAAATAGCGCTATCGTGCCGGGGCTGATGGGGCCGAAAGGCATGCCAAGACGTCCGACGGCCAATGACCTCGGACTATGATTGCCATTCGAGCTTGGCTCTCATGGCCTTCTCACCTCCGATCGTGCCACCGGCACGAAGTAGACGGCATGGGGCGATGAGCGCTCCGCATGATTTAGTTTTTATATGAAGCGATC